>DASWID010000034.1 GCA_036397855.1 Thermodesulfobacteriota bacterium
ATTCAGGAGCTTACTACGACTATCCTGGATACTATTACCCATATTCAAGATATCGCCATTTCCATCATAAGAATAGATATGAATATAGACACAATAAATTTCACCATCACTTCAATGACTTCCATAGAAACGCCCATCATACAAATCCATCAATGTCACAACATGAGCATAGGAGTCCTCACCATGGGTCAGAAAGTTTGCACCAGAGGGGACATCAAAGATTATGGAATTCGGACCATCGTGGTGATGGCAGGAGAAGCGGCGGGAGATAAACAACGCAGCCCAATCTCATCGATTAATGACAGATCATTACATAATAAGTATCTTTCACCATTTATTTTCGTTGGCACTCCAAGAATCACGTTAAGAAATTGACTATATTAATCATGCTGAACTCGTTTCAGCATCTTTTGTGTCTATGTTTTTATGAGATGTCAACAATAATCGCACAACATCCATTTTCTAGATTTAGTGTGCAGTCTATTTAGAAGACATATCCAAGACCTAAGTTAAATTCGTTTTGTCCCGTTTCGGCTTCATTATCATTCCACCTATAGTCAGCCTTGATGACAACCTGCGGTATCGGTTTATAATTGATGCCGATAGCCACGTTTTGACGATCATTGGCCGGATTCATGAAAAACCCCGATGGCACTCTATACTGCGTATTATATTTCTCATATCTAACAAAGGGTGCCAGATACTGGAAATATTGCCCAAAGTTAGCGAGTGTTAATACATTATAGGCACCGACAGTATACCAACCCCATTGTTGGCTTCCAACGGATTCATCGCCCACAAAACCATTGTTTGCATTGATTAGAGCCGCATCATCTAGAAAAGTCCAAACCAGGAGGCTTCTGCCCTCGAATCCCCTATATTGAACTTGTACGTCCCCTTCATACATCTGGAAAAACCCTTTAATTTCCCTTCCATTGAAGGGAGAATCGGGATTATCGACTGTCTGATTCTGACCCGTATTTCCGAGAAATATTGACCCACCAAACTTTATTCCAGGAATTGGCTCATATATCAACCTGGATACAAAGGCAACATCATTTGCCAATGCCCTGTTGCCATTCTGCCGTGCATCCCTGTTGCTCGATGCAGTGAAACCCCTGGAATCGAAGCTGTTCATTACATAGGATTTATAAGTGAGTTCGCCGGGTACATACTCACTAAAGCCACCAAAGATACCAGCGCCAACCTCCCTCCAGGTAGTTGGGATTATAAACCTCTCGACATCTGGCCTTAATACCCCGTAAAAAGTCGTGGGTTCGTGAACCTCATTGATTATACCAAAAGGAGCTAATACCAACCCTCCTCTTAGATTTGCCGCCTCTGTGAGGAGAAAATCCAGGTAGGAAAATTCAACTGAAACCTCACCGGCCTGACCATTTAGGTTTTCTTCTGTGCTACCATGCTCAAACTCTATCTCTGAGTTAAATATGATCCTGTCATTAAATTTATAACCGAAATACATCACCGCCCTGAGGGCATCGAGAGTGTTATCTCCGTCTTCCGGGAATTGACCGATTATTTCACCATAACCGCCGATTGAAATACCCTGATTTGCTTTATAAACCTTCGAAGCGGCAGGCCCCATTCCAAACACCTGTTCGTAAGTAGGCTCCTCGACAATAGCAGCGGATTTGATATTATCTATCTCCTCGGCAAGAACACTGATTTTTTCTTCAATTGATTTAAGTCTTTCTTCTGGCAATCCTTGTGATTTTAATTCTTGAAGCTCCTTTGATACTGAATTCAGCTTTCTTTCAAGTTCTTCTATCTTTTGCTCTTGGGTCATCTCCTGAGCTACTTTTTTATCCTTCTTAGAGTCTTTTGCACTTTCAATCCTATTCTCAAGTGCTTCATTTCGACTTTGTAAGATTTTTTGAAATTGTCTTTGGCCTTGAGATAGCCCTTCAGCGTGAACCATCCGTGAAAAGAAGAAAAACGAGAGAAAAAGCATGAACACTAAGACTACTCCTAGTAGCACATAGTTATTATGGTGTTGATTCATCATTTTGTATCCTCCTTGAATTAATATGTTGCTAATATGGATATCTCGCATCCATAATATCTATAAAAAAATAAGATGTCAAGTATTTATTTAATAATTACAGGGACTTAGATGCGAATCATTGGCATTCGGTAAGTTTTATTACTTAGTAATATTTAGAATTAATCGGAGAGGAAAAATGGCTCACATATAGCCGTGGAAGTCAATAGAAGATAAAGTGATTCGTCTTGTTTTTTGATTTTTATACTAAATCTTTTATTTAATTAGTCGATTTTTCTATCTTAAGAAGCACCGGATTTTCTAACGCCAGAGTCCGGTCGCCTATCGCCACGGTCCACCTGGAACCTGTATGATAATCCCAAGGGAAAAGGTTAGGCTGCACTTTTTTCAATTGTTATGCTGATTACTCCTCAATTATTTTATATACCTTATCTCCTTTTCTTACTTTTTCAGATACTTTCAAACCGATACTATCACCTTGCTTTGCTTCTGTAACAGATTCGTGTTCTATCTGCATCGAATTTACCTGTAACTTAAAATCTGTTGTATGTCCTTTAAAATGTATAGTATCACCTACGGACACGATGCCACTTGTTATCTCCACAGCCGCTACCGATATGTTGCGAAAGTAGTCGGAGACATAACCAATTAATTTTTCTTCCATCGCTATATCCTCCCCTTTCATGTTTAAAGGCTTATCACAAATTATCTCATTAATTATCAAACTTGTTAAGTCTTCGACTTTCAATTTTTTATGTTGCTTGCCGTGTTGCCCTTCATTTTTTTCTTACCCTTATGTCTTTCCTTCTCGTCTCGTGAACTTCCTTTTTCTTGCCGTTTTATAATAATAGACTGGCTGTACCCCCACCTTTAATCCTCCCCCACAAGTGAGGGAGGAATGTTGTAGGTGAATTGAATCAGATGGATTCCCAATAGAGCCTGTCCCCGAATGCTACTCGGTAAAGTCATTCGAGCACAAGCTTAATCGGGTAGCGTTCGAGAATAACGATGGGTGGTGGATTGCCGCTACTTATTTTCCATTGACTTCTCAAGCGAAGGTAGAACATCTGTGTGATGGCTGATCATCTTCCACTTTTCTTCCTCCAGCCGGAATATGTTTGTCGCTCGAATATTTACTGTTTCAGGTTTGCCATCAACGTAACTGGTTCCGCGTTCGTAGTTCTGCGTAATACCAATCTTATCTCCTACGGTAATATGCATATCTTCGGGGTTTACCTGACCTCCTAATTTAAGCGCTGCCTGCTCCTCCCACGCTTTACGGACTTGATCCCATCCGATCAAGATGCCCCCCTGCGGTCCAAGATATGTTACGTCAGGAGCGTGGGACCATACTTCAATCATTGGTGCAATGTCACCCTTAAACATGGTGTTAAGAGCAGAATAAAACTGCGTCGCCGCTTCCTTAACATCCTTCTCTGGTTCCGAGGAGAAGGAGGACTCAATACTAATGAACATAAAAACAAATGCTAATAATAACAATCCTGTATTCCAAACAATCCATTTACCTTTCATATCAAACCTCCTATTTATATATTTGACATAAAAACCAGACGTCTCGTCTCTCTTAAAAGTTGATTCAGGCACTATTTTTAAAAATAGATTTCTAAATCATATACCTGCCTTCGTTCATTATCAAGCTAACTTACCCTTGATCCTTACTCTCGTGATTAATTTCCTCTTCGCTATTATTTCTTAGCATTCATTTGAGTATCCAGATTCTTAGACTGAGTATGAGATTGCTTCGTCTCCCCTTCGATCTTTCGGGATTGATCAAGCCTCAGGGCTCAGTGTGAACGGGTTAGGGAGATTTCTGCGTCTCTGTTTCTGATTTTCTTAATACTCAATAGATCCTGACCTATCGTCAGGACATGGTTCAGCACAGGCCGCAACTTTTGGAATGCCAACTAAAACAACTTTACAAATACTATACAACAATGTAGTATATTTTATCGTTAAGGGGTTTTTGTTATGAAGGGGTTAACTAATATCCAAAACAGCGTTTTAACTTTTATTAAAAAGCATGTCGACGCCGGGGTGCCCTTTCCTTCGCTTAGAGAGATTGCAGGTTATTTCGGATTTGGGCATACAACGGCAAGGTTTCATTTAATGGCGCTTGAAAGGAAAGGTTATATTAAGAAGCGTAGCCAAAGAGTGAGTGACTATATGCTCGCTGAAGATCATTTTAATATTCCCAGCACGTTTGATCTAGTTGCAACAATTCCCGCGGGAACCCCCCTGGCCATATTTGAGGGTACAGAGGATACCTTCACGGTTGACAACAACTTTTTCGGCGGCGGTCAACTGAAAGCCGTTTATATCTCGGGCGAAAGTATGAACGGGGATTCAATCTCGGACGGAGATATCGGAATAATACGGCTCCAAAAAGATTGGAATAAACGTGACATCGTAGCAGTGAGAGTGAATGGCGACGAAATAACCTTGAAACGTATCAGGATAAAGAAAAACATCGCTGAATTAATACCTTCTAATCCGGAGTTTCCCGTTCGAAGGTTTCCGGCGGAAGAAGTCGAGATTGTCGGCAAGCTAGTTGGAATAATTAGAAAAACCTGAACCAATCAAAAAGAGCTTAGGAGTTTTTTATTTTAGGATTTAACGATGAATATTCTTGGAGAAAAATTAAATCACCATGAGATTTGGAAAAAATTAAAATCCGGGGATTTTTCGATTGAACCTGATGATAAGGTAATTCGCACCGGAATTCCCGAGCTGGACGAGCTCTTTTCCTATGGCATAAAACCCGGGAAGCTGATTGAGTGGGGGCTTCCCCAGGGAAGAAATGGTCGTATTTTCCCAATCCTCTTTTTAAGAAATGAAATTCCTCTCACAATCTGGATATACGCCGATTTAGGTTTGGACATCTATGCGCCGACATGGGCAAGCCACGGCATAGATTTAAGAAGAATTTTCTTTATAAAATGCGACGACCCTGTTAAGAAACTCAAACCTCTATTTTTGGATGACACCTTTAAAATCATTGTCATTGATTCACCTACGAAATTGTCTAAAGGTGATATCTCCTTCATATCTGTCCAAGCCAGAGCAAACAAGCAAATCATTTTTCTGATCAGGAATTATTTCTTAAGCCCCAGGATTGGAAACCCCTTTGCCCACATACGAGTAAATTGCTCACGAAACGACAGAAGTATCTATTCAGTCAATTTTATTAAAGGAAGAAATATTAAAAAAATACTTCTAACCGGCTCAATGTTGTTCAATGAATAAGACAGGCATCGCAAAGGTAATCGATTTAAAGACCTTCTCAATGGACGAAACATGTCCTTTCTATGGTGCGTTTTATTGTGAGATGGAGAAGGTAGGAAAAGATATATTCTCCCTTACACCCTGGGTTATGCAGTGGGATAAAAACATATGGTTATTCAATTTAAGTCCCTGTAGAAATTTTTGGGCTATTCAGAAGAAAAAGAAAGGGAAAAACCTTTATGAACTTTTTGAACAGATACTGGATGCCTCTTTTGAGAGAGAATATATCTCAGTTTTCGCAAACCATCCCTGGCAGTGCTTACTGTTTCTCGATTTTTTGTTGAAAAAGGGGGCTAAAGGTGTATTTTCATTAAACACCCTTCTAAATAGAAGGATGTATGAGAGTCTTTCATGGGATCATTGGTTTAAACCCCTTGGAACCCTTTCTTATCATCTCAACTATTTGAAAGTCAAAGGATTTAAAGAATCCCAATTTCGTTCTAAACAGGCTCAATTGAAACGTTTCATCAAAAGGATGGACTTTTGGGGACCCTTTGATTTGAGCCAGGCTGATGTAGCTTCGATCAAAAGGAGGTTTTCCTGGTGGCTTGGAGAGGTTTGGGCATGGACTTTTTATGGTTTTTTAGAAGATGAAAAGCAAACCCCTGACTTGTTTAATTCAGCAGAAAACCAAATCGATTTGGGTTCATTTCCCTGGATCCCGTTTCAGATAGAAGACCCTCCCAGAGTCATCAGACATCTGGAATATCCGGTAAACCGGTGGGATGTCATTGAGTCTCTCCTTATCGAGGATTTTTCTAGATTATGTGCTATGAAATCATGGTCCGAACAAGAACGAGTAAGCTCGATAATCTGGGCAATTACCCTTTATAATCTGGAGGAATTGAAATTAGAGCTCTCCTTTCGAAACCCTTATTCACTCCACATGGACTCTCGAAATAATTTTAAGACTGCTCTATACCAGACCTACTATGCCTATATGGGGCTCGTGGATAAATTAAAGGCCAGAGACAATGATTTAGACCTACCCGAAGAAATTCCCTTTGTTGGCTGGAAAGTTGAAATAAACGAATGTCTTTATATTTCTCCTCAAACCATGGAATTAATCTCTACTGAGAATAGCGGGCTAAATTACGAAGGTGTTTTGGATTTGCAGAATAAGATCCCTCTTCCCATAGAGTCCTATGTGGTTCTGCCGGACTTTGTTCCCGACCTTTCATTTAGATCCGAAGAGTTAGGTGGTAATACTTTCAAATATGATTTTTCACTTAACCAGTGGATAGAAGCATCATTTAACAGACCCTTTTTCTATTATAGAAATCCCCTGCCCATAACGAGTCCTTTGGAATTGAAGCTGAAATTTTTAGAAAGGACAAGCAACGATTGGTGGACGGATGAGAATTTAATGGATATGACCAAGGACTATTTTCTCGTAGAAGATCGAGAGGGAAGATTTATCTGGGTTTTCAGGAATAGCTCAGGGGTATGGTATAAACATGGCATCTATTCTTGAAGAATACGGACTCCACGAATGGCTCTGTAAAACCAATTTTAGTTTTCTCATAGGTGCATCTCATCCACATGACATTGTTAAGACAGCCTCCGATCTTCAATATACTTCAATTTGTGTGAATGATTTTGACGGAGTATATGGTCTAGCGCGAACATACAGAGAGCTGGAAAGACTTAAAAAGGAGGATGAGAACAATAACCTAAAATTAAACTTCGGGGCCGAAATTCATTTTTCGGTCGATCACGACAAGCCTATACTCCTACAGGATACACTGGTTTTAGTTGCCAAGGATTGGGGAGGGTATAAGAATCTCTGTGAGTTACTCACCTACTCCCACAGAAACGGCAAAACTAACGCAAATATACCATTAGATCATCTGCTCTCTGCCGATGTTTCAGGTCTCTTTGCGATCCAGCCCATGAGAGGGCTCATCAGATCGAATGTAGAGAAGCAGTCCTTTTACAATTTATATTCCCATTTTAAAGGTGAATTCTACTTCGCAATCGGTAAGCACTTTCACAGGTCAGAGGATAAATGGATTCGCCTGACAATAGACCTTGCCGGTAAGATCGGGGCGAAATGTCTCTTAAGCCAGGACGTGTTCTTCCATAATAGATCACAAAAACCCATGGGTGATTTACTTCATGCAATAAGGACAAACAGGACTCTAAACACGTGTAAGGAACATTTATTCCCTAATGGAGAAAGGTGCTTCCACGACATAGAAAACTTTGAGCGGTTTTTCAGCGACCTGCCCGTATTTGAGGAAGGGATAAAACTTTCCCACGAATTAAATGAACAGTGCTCTTTTAGCTTTTCACAACTCAGGTACCAGTACCCTAAAGAAATGATCCCCGATGGCCACACGGCTCAAAGATATTTAGAGCAGCTAGTTTGGCAGGGGGCCAGGAAGCGGTTTGGGAATAAGCTCTCTGAAAAGGTTCGTAAAAGCCTTATCTACGAATTGAACCTTATCGAAAAACTAAACTTTGCCGATTACTTCTTGACTGTGTGGGATATTGTGAGCTGGGCCAGGTCAAGAAATATACTCTGCCAGGGAAGAGGCTCTGCAGCCAACTCGGCGGCTTGTTTTGTCTTAGGGATTACCGAGGTTAATCCGGATTTGTTTGATCTGCTTTTTGAAAGGTTCATCAGCATGGAAAGGGGCGATCCTCCAGATATAGATGTAGACTTCGAGCATGAAAGGAGGGAAGAAGTTGTTCAATACATCTATGAAAGATATGGCCGTGATAGAGCGGCAATGGTAGCAAATGTCATTACATACAGAGGAAAAGGCTCTATGAGAGCGGTTGGGAAGGCGCTGGGTGTGAGCGAAGAGCTCCTTGGCGAAATGTCAAAACTCGCAGATTACAAATATTTTCTCCGGAGTGGAACGCGGGATATTATCTCGGAATTAAATAAGGGTGAGAATGGTAATAATGCTCCCAAGAATTTTTCATGGAAATTATGGGTTGAGCTCTCGGAAAGATTGCGAGGGTTTCCAAGGCACCTTGGCATTCATTCCGGTGGTTTCATGCTCACCGATAAGTCTTTGAATTATCTGGTTCCTCAAGAACCCGCATCGATGGAAAACAGGACAGTAATCCAATGGTGCAAGGATGATATCGAAGGATTGGGATTTTTCAAGATTGATATCCTATGTCTTGGGATGCTCACCGCAATTAGAAAGTGCTTCGAGAGCATTGAGGAGAAATATGGAACAAAACTAACAATGTATGGCATCCCTCAAAATGACCCAGCTACATACGAAATGATCCAAAGGGCAGATACCGTAGGTACCTTCCAGATCGAGTCGAGGGCGCAGATGTCCATGCTCCCCCGTCTTAAGCCAAGATGTTTTTATGATCTTGTAATAGAGGTGGGTATTATCCGACCCGGTCCTATTCAGGGAAAGATTATTCATCCCTACCTTGCACGGCGAGAAGGAAAAGCACCTGTTATTTATCCTGATGAAAGGATGCGCCCTATTCTCTCCAGAACCCTCGGTGTCCCTATCTTTCAGGAGCAGGCTATGAGAATCGCGATTGACGTGGGCGATTTTACTCCCGGTGAAGCAAATGAGCTCAGAAAAAATATAGGCTCATGGAATGTAAGAGAATTCAAAATGAATCTAAATCCCTGGCTGGAGAAACTCAAGAAAGGGATGGAGGAGAATGGAATTAAAAAAGAATTCATCGATCAAATTCTACGCCAGATGAAGGGCTTCGCACATTACGGTTTTCCCGAATCGCATGCCGTTTCGTTTGCGTTACTGGCGTATGCCTCCAGTTACCTGAAATGCCATTATCCCGCGGCGTTTTTCAACGCTGTCCTAAATTCGCAGCCTATGGGATTTTATCTGCCGCATGCCCTATTACAGGCAGCCCAGAGGAACGGGATTAAGATTCTTCCCGTTTCTATCAATGAGTCAGATTGGGACAATAAACTGGAGAATATCTCGAGCGACAATCGACAGGTAATTTATGGTATACGCCTCGGGTTCAGGCTTGTTAATTCACTTTCTAAATCCGGTTGCCAGGATATGCTAAAGGTGAGGAAGGACATCGGGCGTTGGGAAGGTTTAGATCATTTTTTAAAGACGACCCAGGTTCACCGGGATGATTTTACGGCTCTAGCCGCAGCCAATGCCTTCCAGGAG
>DASWID010000035.1 GCA_036397855.1 Thermodesulfobacteriota bacterium
CACCTGGACTAGGGTCAATTCGAATGTAACGTGAAGCATTTTAGAATGACATCTTATAAGATTGCTTCGACCCTTCTATGTCACTCAGGGTTTGTCGCCGATAATCAATTGGATTCCCGACTACTGAAGTCCGGAATGATATGGGAAGGCAATAGATGAGCAAATCAAATCTCCATGTCTAAAACTAAACCCGACCAGGTAAACCGCGCCGCCCCATAACCCTCGCCTGTGAAAGGATTGTAATATTCTCGAAAACCACTCCTCTCAATCAGAGATATTACCACTTCGCGGAGCTTCATGGCCTCTTCCAGAAATCCTTCTTCCTTCAGACAGCGAAAAAGAAACCAATTATAAAAAGCCCATGTCGGACCGCGCCATAAGAAATCCTGTCCCCTAAACTGCTGCCTGTCGGGAACAAAGGATTTTTCCGACTTTGAAACGGAAGGAATAGGAAATGGGAGAGCGAAATGCTCCTCTGATTTCAAGTAACGAATTATCATCCTTTTCGACAAATCGGTTGGAACCTTTGGAAGCGCCATCGGAAATAATACTGTGGGTGTAATAACCTTTAACTTTATATTATCAGGACCGTACACGTCATAAAACGCATCGTCAGCTTCATCAAACATGACCTCGAGCATCCGCGTCGACATCTTTATTGCATGTGCCTTATAACTCTCTCCATCACCGTCATTTGCAATCTCACAAAGCCTACTAAGTGCATAAAGATCAAGCGCATTTATCGTATTAACCGCAACATCCTTTACGAGAAAGCGATTAGCTTTTTTAATTCTTTGAAGATCGTACCTATCGAAGAAATTTCTAGTTTGAGAGAAAAGCATTTTAAAATATAATTTCCAATTTGCCGGTCCACCGGAAAACTTCAATACTTCGTCATATGAAGGTTTCCAATCGATTCCAGATTCCACGGGTGCTATGATTGTAATTAGGCTATCTCCGTCAAAAGCGCGGTTGGAAATTACCCAGTTGTGGTATTTCTTTATCTTTGGAAGCATCAATGTCAAAAATTCCTTGTCCCCGGTTTTTTCGTAAATCCTTTCCAGGGACTGGGCCACGAAACTGGGTTGAATAAGCGCGCTCATGTGAGGCCTTAAATACCCTCGAGGGCGCTTTGCCTCTATAATAGTGAATATATTTTTAGGTAGTAAGAGCTGCCAATAAACCATATGCCCTACAAAACCGTCCGGCTCCTGCATGGCGAATAGACTCATCAGATTCTGCTTTGCAAGCTCGTATTCTTCCAGGGCGCAGAGGATGTAGATATGAAAACATGTATCCCACCACCATTGGTAAGGATATCTCTCGAAAGAAGGTTTGTTATAAACATAATGAGTCTTTAGATGATGAGAATAACCCGCCTGAAGGTTTAGAAACATTATATCTCTTACTTTTTTCCTTAGCTCGAGTTCATCCATTTAATTCTCTCAAAATAACAGGGTTTGTTACCTAGCAGTTGACAGGTAACTTAAGTATAAAGGCAATTCATGATATTTAATCGTAAGCACTAGCCTTAATCCTTTTTCTATAAATTTAGAACTGGGAAACCACCGGAATCACGTCTCTACCAAATACTTCAAGTGGGGTTATCTCGTGCACGTTTTGTATACTATAAATGACGTGCTGAATGCCTATTCCGGCAAGGACGCGGCAATCGTTAATAATATGTGAGGCATTCGACGCATCCGGAGCGATTTTTACAGAATCGATAACAGTGCGTTCTATTTCATTGTACGGTCGACCTAATTCCTCACAGTGCCCATTTAAAACATCGAGTTTGTGAGTCATTTCTTCAACCGTATTGCCAAATGCCAGCCCATAGAGATTGCAGGCATCCCCATATTTAGCTATCAATCGGAGGGTTTTTTTTTCGCCCGAACCACCTATAAAAATCGGTGGATGCGGTTTGGTGATTGGCTGAGGATTATTTAACGGCTCAGCTAAATGATAGTGTTTGCCATCATAGGCCATCGTCTGCCCTGACCACATCTGTTTTGCTATCTGTAGTGTCTCCTCGAGCCGTTCAAACCGTTCCTTTAGCGGAGGGAACAGAAACCCCAATCCCCTGGCCTCGCGTTCGTACCACGCAGCTCCGATACCCAGATTGGCCCTCCCTCCCGATAAAATATCAAGGGATGTAACAGCCTTGATCAGTAAACCAGGGTCTCTGTAAACCACCCCTGTCACCAGAGCTCCAAGGCGTGCTGTTTTTGTTTTTCCTGCGAGAAAGCCAAGAGTGCTGTATGATTCCAACATGGGATCCTCTACGAACATGTCGAACTTCTCCATATCAATCTGGAATAGGTGATCCATGACCCAGATGCTGGAAAAGCCCACATCGTCAGCGGTCTGAGCAATCTCCGAAAGCTTATCCGCAATAACAGAAGAACCTTCAGGAAATTTGAAACTTATAATTTGTAATCCTATCTTCACGATATCGCTCCTTTTCTCTCTACGGAGACTATGCTAATTATAAACGAAACCAAACCTTTTTCATTCATGGATTCCCAATCAATGATTTCGGGATTTACACGGGAGTGTTTGCTGTTGGCGAGATTTCTGCGCTGGAGCCTGCAACGAGATTGTTTCGAAAGGCAGGTAATCCTGAGAGAATCGAACCGTCCCTCAGTGACCTTACCGGGCTTGTCAATAATGGAAGGAGGATTATAACCTTCGTAACTTACCACAGATTCTAAATAATTCCTTGACAACTCTATAATTAGAGGTAATCATAATTGGTTATTCATAAGAGAGTTTACCAATGAGTGCTGTAAAAGGACTATTCTGCAAGGAATGCGGTGATGACTATCCAAAAGAACCACTTCACGTGTGTGAATTCTGTTTTGGGCCACTTGAGGTGAGTTATGATTATGATGAAATAAAGAAGGTTCTAACAAGGGAAAGAATACAGCAGAGAGAGCCAAACATATGGCGCTATGCCGAGCTCCTTCCTATTGATGAACAACCAACTGTAGGAAAAGATGTCGGTTTCACACCGCTTTTGAGAGCCGACAATTTGGCAGATGTACTGGGAGTCAGAGATTTATACATCAAGAATGACTCTGTATGCTTTCCAACACTTTCATTTAAGGACAGGGTTGTCTCTGTGGCCCTATCAAAGGCGAAGGAATTTGGTTTCAACACTGTAGCATGTGCATCTACTGGGAATTTGGCTAATGCTGTTTCTTCTCTATCCTCTTCCGGAAACCTAGAAAGCTTTATATTCATTCCCTATGACCTGGAACTGGCCAAGATCATCGGAACGACCATTTATGGCACGAATCTCATTCGAATACAGGGTAGCTATGATGATGTCAATCGTCTTTGCAGTGAGATTGCCGGTAAATTTGGCTGGGGTTTCGTGAATATAAATTTGCGTCCATATTACGCTGAAGGATCAAAATCCCTGGGTTTCGAGGTCATGGAGCAACTCGGTTGGACAGTTCCGAAGCATTTTGTCGTTCCAATGGCAAGTGGATCGTTACTGACGAAAATTTGGAAATCCGTAAAGGAGTTCCAGAAACTAGATCTCGTAGAAATTACTGAAACTAAGATCCACGGAGCACAGGCTAAAGGGTGTTCACCAATCAGTACCGCTGTGAAAAATGGTTGGGAGATCTTCAGGCCACAAAAACCAGATACAATTGCTAAGTCCCTCGCAATTGGAACACCTGCAGATGGTTATTTCGCGATGAGTGTGATAAAAGAAAGCGGTGGTTGGAGTGAAGACGCCACAGATGATGAAATAATCGATGGGATCAAACTCCTTGCGGAGACTGAAGGAATCTTTACTGAGACAGCTGGGGGTGTAACAATGGCTGTTACCAAAAAACTCATTGATCAAGGGTTTATTGCTAAGGATGAATCAGTTGTGGTGTGCATAACAGGCAATGGGCTCAAAACGCAGGAGGCGGTGAGGGATGCCGTGGCAGTACCTCAAATTATTGACCCAAATATTGAGGAATTCGAAGAGCTTTACTGGAGTCTAAAAAGCAATGATAAAGGAGGTATTCAACATGCCGTCAGTAAGAATACCCACTCCACTTAGGAGGCTAACAGGGGAAAAGGATGAAGTTTCGGTGGAAGCTGCAACGATTGGAAACCTGATTGAGGAGCTCGAGAGTCAGTTTCCCGGAATTAAGCAAAGGTTATGCGATGAGGATGGTAACGTCAGGAGATTCATAAACTTATATGTGAATAACGAGGATATTAGGTTCTTAAAGGGAACTGACACCGAGCTTCAGGAAACAGACATAGTCTCGATTATTCCGGCAATTGCCGGTGGGCATTAAAGCAACAATTATCACCAACGCAATCCCATGTAATTACCGTTCCCGAACGGGTGTTATTACTTCTTTGTCTTGATACTGAATAGATCCTGACCTATCGTCAGGACATGGTTCAGCACAGGTACAAAGAAGCAACCCTTCGACGTCGCTCAGGACTAGGTTGCCCCCTGTTGTCATTCCCTAATTCCTTAATAGGGAATCCATGCTTTTACCTCTGGATCCCCGACTACTGATTTCGAGGATGACATAACGACTAAAAAATTTAATTCAACCACAACCCGCAAATTTTTCTATACGTCTTCGTTCCTGATTTTCTTAATACTGAAACAAGTTCAGCACAGGCCGCAATTTTTGGAATGCCAATCAAGTTTTTTTCGTAATGACAGAAGAACGGAATAATTGCTGAGACATAAGCCCATAAACTAATGCTATTTAGAATATTATTACTATATCTTACCTAACTAATTATAATATATGGGATATGAGACTAATTGAACTTATAAGAAGTTACATGAGGTATTAGTCGCTATTTACCTGTATTAACGGAGAAACTCTTGTAACTTTTCAAAAAATTTACCGACCTTTGGACTATGGCCTTGTTCATAGGTTTTTGCAAATTCCTCTAATAGCTCTCTTTGCTTGGAGTTCAGCTTTACAGGGACTTCGACAAGTATTTTTATAAATAGATCCCCCTTCCCTCTTCCATTTAAATTTGGCACGCCCTTATCCTTAATACTTAGAATGTGTCCGGACTGGGTCCCAGCAGGTATCTTTATCTTGGATTTTCCTTCGAGCGTGGGAATCTCGATTTCGTCTCCAAGAGCCGCTTGTATAAAGGTAATCGGTACTTCACAGTAAATGTCCTTCCCTTCCCTCGTAAAGAAGGGATGTTCTCTGACATGCGTTTCTATGTACAAATCGCCGCTATGGCCTCCGTATAAACCGACCTCTCCCTCGCCTCGAATCCTAAGCCTTGCACCATCCATAATACCAGCCGGAACCTTCACTTCGACCAGATGTTTTGATGTAATTAATCCTTCGCCTCGGCAATTGGAGCATACCTTTGTGATCCTTCTCCCTGTTCCACCACAGTTTGAACAAGTTCGGCTTATAGCCAAAAATCCCTCCGAGTACCTAACTGAACCTCTTCCTCCGCAGGTAGAACACGTGATTTCGCCTCCCGGCGCGGCACCTCTTCCGCTGCATTCGTCACAGATTATTCTTTTCGGTATTGTTATCTCTTTTTCCACTCCAAAGGCAGCTTCTTCAAATGATATCTCCAGATCATACTTTAAATCTCTGCCTCTCTCTGCTCGGCTCCTTCTGCCGGTGCTGAAAACCTCATCAAATAGATTTCCAAAGATATCGTTAAAGTTGAATCCGAAATTCGCATCGGTGAAAATACCCTCCGACGACATATGTCCGAAGCTATCATACTGAGCCCTTTTATTTGGACTACTCAATATCTGATATGCTTCGTTTATCTCCTTGAATTTTGCTTCGGCGCTCGCATTTCCGGGATTCCTGTCGGGATGGTATTCAAATGCGAGTTTTTTATATGCCCTTTTTATCTCTTCCTGGGAGGCACTTCTGTTTAGCCCAAGAACATCATAATAGTCTGCTTTAGCCATCATTTGTTACCTAATTTAGTTAATAAACGAGAAAATTATCATTATATATCTCAATTGATCAACTTTGTTTTGCCATTGCCGTCACCATCTGAAATGCTAATCTCAATCTCATCCCCAGCCGATTCTAGATCAGAAGGGTTTACAGCTTCTCCCTTTGATACTGTTACAAGTGAAGGTCTCAGGAGTCTATCCTTTAACATGTAGCCCTTTAGCATTTCAGAAAGGATTAATCCGGGCTGAATCTCACTGGATTCCACTCGTTCGACTGCTTGATGCAGCTTAGGATCAAATTCGTCCCCTTTATGCACCTTTATTGCTTTAACTCCATATTTCTCCAGGCAATCCAGAAATTGTTTATGAACTAATCTTAAACCCTCAATAATTGGATTTGTGTCTCTGTCTGTTTCTGAGTGTTCGATTCCCCTTTCAAGATTATCCAACACGCCTAGAAGAGATCTAATAAGTTCCTCATTACCATAGGATATGAGGTCGGCTTTTTCCCTAGAGATTCTCTTCTTGTAATTATCAAAATCGGCTGCTAACCGCAAATATTGATCGTTGATTTCTTCAAAAGCCTTTTTGCTTTCCTGTAGCTGTTTCTCTAGAGATTCTTCCTCAGAAAGGTGATTTTCCCCTGTCGAATTCTCCTCTTCTTCTATCGGCTCGTCGTCCGTTTTGAATGTGAGTTCTTCACTCTCCTGCTGTTTATGTTTGGAATTAGGCTTCATTTCAACCTCCTGTGCCAACGATATTGCTAACGATCTTCGCTGTATAATCAACTAAGGGTACGATTTGGCCATAGTCCATATGTAACGGACCTAATACTCCAAGAGTCCCTAGATTTTTATTTGTACCATAAGGAGCAGCTATTACGCTATAGCCAGCGGGTACACCGTTCTCCGCTCCCAAGAACACTATAGTGCTATCTTCATTCATTGCCTTGCCAAGGATTTCAACTAGAAAGCTTTTTTCCTCTAAAGCCCTAAATAAATCTTTAAGGCCCTCGGGGTTATTAAGACTATAATTGTCGAAGATTGAGGGGTGACCCTTGATATAAACAGCGGATTTAAGTCTTTCATCAAATTTACCAGTGGAAAACTTCACTACCCGCTCAAGGAATTCACGATAGATCCGCCTTTCATGTTTAAGCTTGTCAATAACAATTGACTCAACCTCATCTAATGTGAGGGCCATAGTAAGTTTGTTTACATAGTCACTCAATTTTCGAAGCATACCGTCGGGTATTTTCCCGCTGAGTCTAATCATCCTTTGATCTATCATTCCATTGTCAAACACTATTATTACAAGAACCTTTCTATCGGCGATTCTTATCAGTTTAGTAGATTTAATTTTCATAGATCTAGTAGAGGGAAGCGTAGCCAACCCAGTACAGTTCGAAATATCAGAAAGCATTATGCTGGTTTCATAAATAACCTCGTTAAGAGTCCCATCCAATTGTTTATAGCGTCTTTTGATTACAGTCCTCTTAGACTTGGGTAATTTTTTTTGGTCTAATAGTGAGTTAATGTAAATTCTTATACCCTTTTCTGTTGGTACCCGCCCTGCGGATATGTGGGGCTGAACCAGATAGTTTTTGTCCATTAATTCAAACATAACACTTCTTACTGTAGCCGGACTCCATGGCAACCGATACTTCGATACTAGGCATGAGGATCCTACTGGCTCTCCGGTCTTGATATAATTATCAATGACCAAATAAAGTATCCTTTTTTCTCTTGTTGAAACTTCTGAATTTGTCATAAGTCAATGGTATTAAAGAATATAATAACTGAGAGATTGATTGTCAACGAAGTTTATTCATAACTAACTATAATAACTACAATATTTTAATTAGTCTTTAATCGATCAAGCTCATGGCAACGCCCTCAAGCAGCCCCCCGTCGCATACGATAACCTCGTCTTTCGAAAACCATTGCATGGATTTCAACAATATGATTATCCCGGGAATGATCACATCTTCTCTCCCCTTTTTAAGGCCTCTTACCTTTATTCTTTCATCTGATGGAAGTCTTAGCAACTTATAAAATATTCTTAATATCGTTTCCTTGCTTAGCACAAATCCATTTACAAGGTCAACGTCGTATTCATCCATTCCAATCTCAATAGCAGCCAGTGTCGTAGGCGTCCCGGCCGTCGCGATCAACGAGAAACAATCAGTGGCCATCATAGCTCGGTTTTTTAATTCAGAACTTATTACGTTTTCTATGTGATCTGAAAGATCCTTAATGGCAGCTTGAGTGGGAACGTCGGTATCTATAAATTTTTCCGATAGGTGAACCACTCCCATACTTGTAGTTACAACATCCATTCCATAATCATTATCTAGAAATATATACTCCGTGCTTCCTCCGCCGATATCAAGTATTACAACATGTTTGCTTCTTATTTTTACGGAGTTTAAAACCCCTGCGGCAGCGAGTTTGGCCTCTTCCTGCCCAGAGATCAATTCTATATCAATTCCTGCCTCATCCTTCACCCTACTGATAAATTCGTGCCCGTTTATCGATTCCCTGACGACACTTGTAGCAACTATCCTGGATCTGTCAACGCCGTAGCTCTTAATGATTTTAGAAAATTCCTTCAGAACAATGATGGACCGTTTTATCGCAGTGTCGGTTAATAGTCGCTCATCCCTTTTATATCCGCCACCCAAACGAGTAATTACCTGGTCTACGTATATTTTACTGATACGTTTCCCCGCAGTTTCGCATATCAGGATACGTATTGTGTTTGTACCAATATCGATTGAGGCAATTCGCATGAATATCGACTTAAATTTCTTGGAGATCTTGATAAATTAGAACGGACAAAATACACATGCACTGCCAAGATACGGCTTTTAATTCCTATGCGAAGGTTGCCAAGTATGTCGTTATGCGCAAATAAATAGAGAGTGAGTATTCCTTTTTTTACCCTATGCTTCGGATCCTCTTTCTTTATTAGCTCCCTCTATTATTTTATTCGCAATATGCGAAGGTACCTCTTCATAATGATCGAATTCCTGTGTGAACGAGCCACGACCGCTCGTGATCGATCTTAGCTCAGGCGCATATGTTAAGACCTCCGCCATGGGCAATAATGCCTTAACAAGGTGCCCAGCAGCTTGAGGTTCAACGCCTGAAACCTTGCCCCTTCTTGAATTAACATCGCCAATAACGTCGCCTAACGAATCTTCGGGCGTGAATATCTCTATACGCATTATAGGTTCAAGAAGAACGGGATGAGCCACTTCCATTGCCTTTTTAAAACCCATGGAGCCGGCAATCTGAAAAGCTATATCCGATGAATCAACAGTGTGATACTTACCGTCAAAAAGAGTTACCTTTACATCCATCACAGGATACCCCGCTAACACGCCTTTTTTTAATGCCTCCCTCACCCCCTTTTCGACTGATGGTATAAAGTTTCTAGGAATCGCCCCTCCAACAATCTTGTCGACAAATTCAAAATCTTTCCCCCTCGGTAATGGCTCTATATCAATCCATGCGTCACCATATTGTCCCCTTCCTCCTGTTTGTTTTATATATTTACCTTCTGCTTTCGCGCTTCCCTTAATCGTTTCTCTGTAGGGGACCTTTGGGGTTTGCAAATCAACATTCACCCCATAGGTATGCTTCAGCTTTTCAACGACGACCTCAACATGTGTCTGTCCAGTGCCGGAGATTAGAAATTCTTTTGTTTCATCATCAATTCTAAACGATATGGTGGGATCCTCTTCTTTGATTCGGTGCAGTGATGGCATGAGTTTATCCTCATCTGACCTGGATTTGGGCTGGATAGCATAGGACATCACAGCCTTTGGGATTCGCACGGGCGGAATGACGACTGGTTTTGACTGATCTGAAATTGTCTCTCCTGTCTGAATTCCCTTCAATTTATTAACAGTCACAATGTCCCCGAATAATGCATTGTTAACCGGCAGCTGTTTTTTCCCGATGATCCTGTATAACTGACCGATCTTCTCACGCGATTTACTGTTAGAAATGTAAATATTTGATTCTGACTTTAATTCACCGGTGAATATTCTAAAAATGCTTATTTTCCCTGCATAGGGATCAGAAATCGTCTTGAAAACATATGCCGAAGTAGTCTCTTCAAGTTTGGGAAATATCTCTTTATCTTCTCCCTGGATATCTTTGACCATCAAGGATCGTCTTTCAATCGGTGAAGGCAAAAAACGGTTGATTGCATCCATGATCATGTTAATTCCAATTAACTTCGTAGCAGAACCTACAAATAGAGGAACGATCTTCGAACCACGTACGCCCTCACGCAGCTTATTATTTATAACCTCGTTGTCAAAAGTTTCTCCCTCTAGATATTTTTCAAGTAACTCGTCGTCTAATTCTGCAACTGCTTCAATAATTTTCTCTCTATGACCTTTAGCCAGTTCTTCTATTTCGCCCGGTATCTTGTCGATTGTGTATTTACCGTCGCCTCCATATATATGGGCATTCATTTCTATTAAATCGACTACTCCTGTAAAATCTTGCTCTTTGCCAATGGGAATGGTTAACGGAATGATTCTGGCCTGTATTTCCTTTCCGAGTTCTGCAATTGCATTGTCAAAATTAGATCTCTCTTTATCCAATTTATTAATAAACAACAGGTTAGGAATTCCTTGCTGCGAAGCCATTTGCCAAAACTTTCTTACCTGTGTTCTTACGCCTGGAATGGCGTTTAACGTGACAATTGCGGAATCTACCACCTTTAGGGAACTCTCAGTTTCATATAAAAAATTCATAAATCCGGGGGTATCGATTATGTTGACAAGGTGATCACTCCACTCATAATAAGCGACATGGGAGTTGATCGACATCTTTCTGTTCTTTTCCTCCAGTTCATATTCTAATGTGGAAGAACCATTATCTACATTCCCCAGCTTATCGGTAGCTCCCCCGAGAAATAACATAGCTTCTGCAAGGGAGGTTTTACCTTCACCATGATTGCCGATAATAGCTAAGTTTCGGATACTCTCTCTAGGGAAGTCAGGCATATGATCTCCTTTCTATGGGAATTTTGATATTATAGAGTAATAGGTATTTACTTGTAAAGTAATTTTTAAAAAATTGCCAGTTTAATCATAAAGATGGCGTGTGTTGGTTATTGTTCTAAGACAAACTAAGAAGCTTTATTATCTTTGTATTTTCTCCGAAAACGTTCGACTCTACCTTTTGAAGCCGTTGATCTCTCCCTACCCGTGTAAAATGGATGACAATTTGAGCATATTTCCGCGGTAAAGTTTTCAATCCTCGTAGATCTGGTCTTATGAACAGCGCCACATGCGCACGTTATAGTAACTTCTTTATACTCTGGGTGAATCCCTGCTTTCACGTATGACCTCCATTAAGGCTTTTGAAATAAGGACATTAAAGCCTTAATCCCTGGATTTTATATGTTCAAAGAAATAAGTGAGTAACTCGTATAAAACTAACAGTGAAACTGCAGATTAGCAACCCTTCAACAATTAGTCATTGATTAGGAAAGATTGTGTTTTTCCAGATGCCTGTCTATCCGTCTACTATAGCAAACTATTTTTCGGTGAATTCGGCATCTATAACATCATCTCCTCCGTCTTTTTTCTGTTGGGTACCCGATGATTCCGCCGCCTCACCTTCACCTTCGGCCGCTCCTCCAGCACCAAAACCATCTGCGCCCTCTGACGCACCGCCCTCGGCAGCCTGCTTATACATCAATTCCGCCATCTTATGGGACGCCTTGGTAATTCTATCCATTGAACCTTGAATTTTGCCAAAATCCTCACCCTTTACTGCCTGCTTTCCTTCCTCCAGTGATTCTTCAAGCTCTTTCCTTTCATCATCGGAAAGCCTATCTTTAAACTCTTTAAAGCTCTTCTCTGTACGATAGATCAGTTCATCGAGTTTATTTCGATTGTCAACTAATTCACGACGCTTTATATCTTCCTCCGCTTTTTCCTCGGCATCTCTAACCATCTGGTCAATTTGTTCCTTGCTTAATCCACTAGATGCCTCAACCCTTATCTTTTGTTCTTTCTGCGTGGCAAGGTCTTTCGCAAAAACATGAAGAATTCCATCAGCATCAATATCAAACGCCACTTCAACCTGAGGAACACCCCTCGGAGATGGAGGGATTCCATCTAGGATAAATCTCGCCAGTGTCCTATTATCTCGCGACATGGGACGCTCCCCCTGAAGCACATGAATCTCGACCGAAGTCTGGTTGTCTTCTGCAGTCGTAAAGACCTGACTCTTTTTTGTAGGAATAGTCGTATTTCTAGTTATAATGGAAGTCATGACTCCGCCAAGTGTCTCAATCCCAAGAGAAAGGGGTGTCACATCAAGCAGGAGTACATCTCTTACGTCACCACCTAAAACAGCGGCTTGTATTGCAGCACCGACAGCCACAACCTCATCCGGATTTATTCCCTTATGAGGTTCTTTACCAAAAAAGTCCGTTACCACCCTTTGTACAAGTGGTATTCTCGTTGATCCGCCGACCAGTACGACTTCGTTTATGTCACTGGCCCTCAAACCAGCATCCTTCAGGGCCTGACGGCAAGGCTCCAATGTTCCCTTTATCAGGTCTTCTACGAGCTGTTCAAATTTAGCCCGTGTTATTTTCATTACGAGGTGTCTGGGACCAGCCGCATCGGCTGTGATAAACGGTAAGTTAATCTCCGTTTCCATTGTTGAAGAGAGCTCAACCTTCGCCTTTTCCGCGGCTTCTCGGAGTCTTTGAATTGCCATTTTATCTCTGCCTAAGTCGATTCCCGAATCCTTTTTAAACTCAGATATTATGTAATCCATCAAGAGCACATCAAAGTCGTCGCCACCAAGATGAGTATCACCGTTAGTAGATTTTACTTCTATTACATTATCACCGACTTCAAGTATAGAAATGTCAAACGTACCTCCGCCAAGGTCATAGACCGCGATTATGCCCTCCTTCTTCTTGTCGAAACCATAGGCGAGAGCGGCAGCAGTAGGCTCGTTTATTATCCTCTTCACGTCTAAGCCCGCAATCTTTCCTGCATCTTTTGTGGATTGCCTCTGGCTGTCGTTGAAATAGGCTGGCACGGTTATAACAGCTTCTCTGACTTCTCCTCCAAGGTATGTTTCTGCCGCTTTTTTTAGCTTCATTAGAACATGGGCGGATATCTCAGGCGGGGAATACTCCTTTCCACTCACGCTGATCCAAGCGTCTCCGTTTTTATTTTTTACTACTTTATAAGGTATTCTCTTAATCTCATCCACGACCTCTTCATAGCGTCTTCCCATCAGCCTTTTGGTCGAGAAAATTGTATTTTCAGGATTTACTACAGATTGTCTTTTAGCAGGTCCACCAACCAAAATCTCTCCGTCCTTTGTAAACGCCACGATTGATGGTGTGATCCTGGCACCCTCTTCATTTATAAGGACCTTAGGCTCACCACCTTCTACCAATGCGACAACGGAGTTTGTGGTACCTAAATCAATTCCAATCATTTTAGTACTAGCCATGAATATCTCCTCCTAAGACTCAATTTCTCCAAAAGTGTTAATTGAATTTGTATTGACATATTGTTTTTCTATTACTGAGCGAATTTTGTTCAATGCTTCTGTTTCAATCTGACGAACCCTTTCTTTAGAGATTCCCAATTCTTCCCCAAGTTCTCTCAGTTTTTTAGGGGGGCTAGAAATGAATCTCTCTTCGATGATGTAACGCTGTTTTTCAGAAAGCTTGTCAAGTCCCTTTTGAAGGCCTTCATAAGTCAGTTCATTAGTTTCGCGTTGTTCAACAATTTCTTCTTGATTCTTTCGATAATCCGCCAATGAATCAATATAGGTTAAGGATTCATCATCACCGATATTTTTGTCAAGAGAAAAATCCCTTGAAGCAAGTCTAATCTCCATATTTAACACATCGTTTTCTCTAACTCCAAAAGAATCGGCAACAACCTTAAGATCCTCAGATTCTAATTTGTCTTTTTCTATATTTAATTTCTTCTTTGCTTTGCCAATTTTTTGGAATAGCTTTCTCTGAGCTTGAGTTGTCCCAATTTTTACCAGGCTCCAGGAACTCATAATAAAATTATGTATCCTTGCTTTAATCCACCATACTGCATAAGAGATCAGTCTGTAACCCTTATGTGGATTAAATCTCTTTACTGCCTGCATCAAACCCACTGTTCCCTCTTGGATTAGATCGGAAACGGGAAATCCATATGAAACATATTCGTTCGCAATTTTTATGACAAATCTCAGGTTTGATACAACAAGTTTCTTTGCCGCTTCTATGTCATTATTCTCAAAGTGCTTTAGAGCAAGCCGGTATTCTTCTTCCCTACTGAGTAAAGGATACCTCTCAACTTCTTTAAAAAACAAGTCTACAGAATCTCGTACTGCAATTTGTTGCATATTTTAATCAGCGCCCGATACATTGAAACTAATCACTATAAGCTAAAAGTCAAGGGAAAAAGGATGGTTAAAGGAGGTATGAACGAAAAATTACGAGCAGTTTTCTTCCTAACGTAACTAGACCATATTATTCTTAATTGTATCGATATATGCGATAATTGATGATAAACCTATTTGGCAGCCGACACTACTCGTGCAGCTGCTTCCTGCATATCGGCTCCCGTGAGAATATTTAGCCCGGATTCGGATAACATTTTCCTTCCAAGTTCTACATTGGTGCCCTCGAGCCTAACAACAAGTGGTACATTTATTCCAACATCCTTCACGGCGGTGATTATGCCAGCTGCTATGGTGTCGCATTTCATTATGCCACCAAATATATTCACAAAAATGGCTTTAACGTTCGGATCGCTTAGGATCATCTTGAATGCCTGGGTCACTTGTTCCGAGTCTGCACCACCTCCAACATCCAAGAAATTAGCCGGTTCGCCACCATAGTACTTAATAATGTCCATAGTCGCCATTGCCAGGCCGGCCCCATTAACAAGGCATCCTATGTTGCCACTTAGTTTGACATAGCTGATTTCCCAAGATTTCGCCTCGAGTTCAGCTGGATCCTCTTCGTCAGGATCATGCAGCTTTTCAATTTCAGGATGACGAAATAAGGCGTTATCGTCAAAGTTAAGCTTTGCATCCAATGCTAAAACCTCTTCTTCGTTCGTAACAATAAGCGGATTGATCTCAGCAAGAGAGCAATCATTTTCAATAAAAGCTTTATAGAGACCCGTGATTAGATTAACTGCTTTGTTTACTACTTTTCCTTCGAAACCCAAAAAATATGCTATTCTTCTGCACTGAAATGGAAGAAGACCCAGAGAAGGGTCCACATATTCTTTGATAATCCTTTCAGGGTGTGTTTTTGCAATCTCTTCAATTTCTACTCCACCCTCCCCGCTCGCCATTATGACGATTCTTTCTTTTTCCCTATCGATTACCATTCCCAAATAACATTCTCTCCTAATCTCGGAAGCCTCTTCTATCAATACCTTTCTAACTATCTTACCTTCTGGTCCAGTCTGATGTGTTACGAGACCCATTCCAATCAGTTCAGACACTATCTGAGGGATTTCAGTTGGAGAATTAGAAAGTTTTATTCCGCCGCCTTTGCCTCTACCACCTGCATGTATTTGCGCCTTTACAACATATTTATTTACACCTAGATCCTTTGCTATTTGTTCAGCCTCATCTTCGCTAAAAGCAACTTTTCCAATCGGCACCTTTACCCCATACTTAGAAAGCAATTCCTTTGCTTGATACTCATGAATGTTCAAAGAACAAGTGCCTCCTCGAAATCTAATAGGTTTAATTTAGATGCTTTAGAAATTATCAAAATTTTATGATAAATTCCATAGAACAACGGCTGTTATTATTGTCCCAAAAATAGCAAAACCGTAACAAAAAACGGAAATGACCGGTCGAATTTTCATCAGTCCGACATCGGCCAGAATAGAACGGAACCTATGCGCAAAAGTAAAGAGTGGAAAGACAATTAAGCAGAAAACCAAAAGCCTCACAATTGGATGAGCCGCTGCTTCGTGAATTCTTTCGAAAGCAAAAGCTTCTTCTCCGGTGAGCGAGGACGGCAAGATTAGACCGGTAATTACTATAAATATTGGGATGAAAATGGCAGAAACTACTCCCCCTGCCGCAAATAAGGACCACCAAATTGGTTCATTTGATTTGCTCATTCTTATACCACCGAGATTATCCAGGCCAGGATAGCGGACACGACCACCCATGCAAAGAAATTAGCCCCCGATATCAGAAATGAAGGTATTTGCTCCTCTCCAATCCTTAAGATCATTATCTTTGGAGTAAGCTTAAACCAAGTAATACTGTGATAGACAGCGAAAATGAAGACAATCACGTGAAGCGCAATTGATAAGGGTGACTTTAATGCCTCGATCAATGCGTAATAGGCGTCAGGCCCCTGGGAGAGTCTATACAAGAAATATAGAAGAAAAATACAATACCCAGCAACAAATATTGAGGTGAATTCTCTCACCATAAAAAAGAAGTAGGAGCTCTTATTCAACCACCAGGTATTTGGGTAGCGACGAACGTAAGACTTCATTTTCTCCTTCCTCCCCAAGGAATTATCACACTCTTAAAATAATCAATGGTTCCAGAAACCTTACCCCTCTGAATAGCAGCCGCTGGATCGACATTCTTTGGACAAACCCGTGAGCACTCGCCAACAAAGGTGCATTCCCAAACCCCCTCATTACTCGCGATGACTTCCTGCCTGATTTCACGGCCCTGATCGCGGGAATCCATGTTGTATCGCTGTGCCAGGGCTATTGCCGCGGGACCGATAAATGAGTTATCAATGCAGTACACAGGACAGGCAGCGTAACAAAGCATGCAATTGATACACATAGAGTACTGCTTGTATGCAGCGAGTTCAGCCGGTGTTTGCAGATATTCTCCTTCTTCCAGTGATTTTTCCTCTCCCTCTTTTCGAATGATCCAAGGCTTGATTTCTTCCAATTTAGTTATGAAGTCGTCCATCACGATGACTAAATCCCTCTGAATAGGAAATCCATTCAGTGGTTCAACTCTAACCTTGGCGGGATAATAATCTTTAAGAAATGCTGCGCAGGTGAGCTTTGGTATACCGTTAACCATCATTCCGCAACTCCCACACACACCCATCCTACAGGACCAACGGTAGGACAATGACCCATCTATATTATCCTTTATATAATTAATGGCATCGAGAACGACCCACTCCTGCTTGAAAGGTATTACATAGGTTTGAAAAGAAGGCTTTTGGTCCTGTTCCGGCCGATAGCGCAGGACCTCCAATTCCATAGTCCTCTCTGTCATATGTTATCTCCCATACACTCGCTCTTCGGGGGGCCAGCTCGTGATTACGACATCTTTATACTCTATTTTGGGCCCGTCAGGTGTCCGCAATGCAAGAGAGTGCTTTAAGAATTCCTTATCATTGCGATTTGTAAAATCCGTTCGCTGATGTGACCCACGGCTTTCTGTCCGTGCAAGCGCGCTATGAGCTATAGCCTGAGCGACATCTATCATGAAATCCAGCTCAAGCGCCGAAACAAGTTCTGTATTAAATGTGAGACTCCTATCTTCAATTATTATATTACTGAATCGACCGCGGATTTCAGCCAAGGTGTTACAGGTATCTTTCAAGCTATTCTCGGATCTATAAATTCCTGCGCCTGTCTCCATTTCCTTCGTCATTTCCTGCCTTAGATCTGCTATGCGTTCTGTGCCACCTTGCTTACCTATGAAGTTATTTTTAATTTTTGTCTGCTCATCTGCACCCTGTTTCTGCAGTGAATCCATTTTCGCTTCGGTGTGTTCCGCAGCAAATCTAGACGCCGACCTTCCAGCCCTAGCTCCGAAGACGAGAAGTTCGGTGAGAGAATTTGAACCCAGCCTATTAGCGCCGTTTATTGAAACACATGCAACCTCTCCAGCCGCGAATAGCCCTGGTAAAGTAGTTGCACCATCGTTATCAGTATCTATACCACCCATAAAGTAATGAGCAACAGGGCGTACAGGTATGGGATAGTACACGGGGTCTATTCCAACATATTTAGAAGCAAGCTCCCTTACGAATGGTATTTTCTTATTTATTTTTTTCTCACCAAGGTGTCTTACATCCAGGTGAACATAGTCACCGAATTCACCAGTGAACGTCCTCCCCTTTTCAACCTCTTTAATGAAGGCCTGGCTAAGTCGGTCTCGAGGCCCAAGCTCCATACTCTTTTTCACAGGATGGTCGGGGTGAGAGACATCTAAGGGTTTACCCAGATCGTAGTCCTGTAGATATCTATAGCCTTCTTTGTTTACCAATATCCCACCCTCCCCGCGAGCAGCCTCAGTGATCAGTATTCCAGTTCCAGGAAGACCCGTTGGGTGATATTGTACAAATTCCATATCCTTTAAAGCTACGCCGGCACGATAGGCTAAAGCCATTCCATCGCCGGTTTTAATTGCCCCATTCGTTGTAAACGGAAATACGCGACCGGCCCCGCCGGTGCATATTATCACCGCCTTAGCGGCAATTGCCTCAACATTACCGGTCCTCAATTCCAATGCTGTTATTCCCTGGCATCTGCCATCTTCAACCAGAATATTTGTTGCAAACCACTCGTCGTATGGAGTTATGTTCCCATATTTCAATGAGGTTTGGTATAATGTGTGGAGCATATGAAAACCGGTTTTGTCAGCGGCAAACCATGTACGTTCAATTTTCATCCCACCAAATGGCCGTACAGCCACCTTTCCATTCGGCTCTCGGCTCCACGGACAACCCCAATGTTCTAACTGAATCATCTCATTAGGTGCTTCCTTAACAAACAGTTCCACGGCATCCTGATCTGCCAACCAATCACTTCCTCCCACGGTATCCCTAAAATGGTCATCCAGGCTGTCATTATCCTTAATCACCGCGGCGGCTCCACCCTCTGCAGACACGGTATGGCTACGCATAGGATATACTTTACTGACCATTGCAACGCTGAAATTTGGGTTTTCCTCGGCAACTGCTATAGCGGCGCGTAACCCAGCACCACCACCTCCAACAATGATAACGTCATGTACTGGCATCTTTATTTATCCTAGTTTTCTTGTGAAGTTGAACGAATCTAAACGAGACGAGGAGATTTGTAACTCATTCCCACATACTCGGGGGTCAAAGTATAATAATTTTATATGGAAAGTCAAGAAGGCGGAAGTTGAACCTTGCAATAAGAAATTCATGTCATTCTACAAAACACTGTTTCGGTCTGATTATTCTTATTTCAGAATAACTTACTCTGATTTTAAATCTTTTAGAAGTCCTAATTCATGTATTCTTTCAATTAGTTCTTTTACATGATTGGCTGAAACATGGAGTTTATCGAGTTCTTCTTTTGTGAGGTCTATTTCGAAAATCTCTTCAACCCCTGCTCTCCCAAGTTTTACCGGCAGTCCTACAAACGCATCCTTAATCCCATATTTGCCGCTTGCCAAGACGCAGCATGGGAGGATTTTCTTCTTGTCTTTAAGTATTGCCTCTACCATTTCCGCTGTTGAAGCGGCAGGTGCATAGAAGGCGCTGCCAGTTTTTAACAACTTAACAATTTCCGCACCACCATCACGTGTCCTCTGAATGATCGAATTAATCCGCTCTTCAGGAAGTAGTTCGGTAATAGGAACGCCAGCAACTGTAGTGTATCTCGCAAGCGGCACCATGTCATCTCCATGTCCACCAAGGACAAATGCATGAATGTTTTCTACGGAAACACCGAGCTCCATAGCTATAAAGGTTCTGAATCTTGTAGAGTCCAGCACACCTGCCATTCCCATTATTCTTCCCCCGGAAAACTTGCTGACCTTGTGAGCTACATAAACCATTGCATCGAGAGGGTTAGTCACCAATATTAAAATTGAATCTGGTGATCTCTTTATGACCTCGCCTGTCACTTCTTTTACTATCTTGGCATTTGTTGACAGGAGATCGTCTCTACTCATTCCGGGTTTTCTCGGAATACCAGATGTGATGACCACGATGTCCGAATCCTTTGTGTCATCGTAGCTGTTGGTCCCTTTAATATTCACGTCATATCCTGAGATTGGACCCATTTCCATGAGATCTAAAGCCTTTCCCTGGGGCATATCTTCTATGATATCCACAAGGACGACATCTCCAAGCTCCAATTCTGCGATTTTAAACGCAGTGGTTGCCCCTACGTTACCGGCTCCTATGATAGAAACTTTAGGTCTGCTCATATTTCACCCCCCAATGACTGATTTCATTCTTAAGTTGGTATATATGACTATATTTAAGAATCTTGATTTTAGACAAGATTAGATATTGTATTTATCCCAAATTCAAACCTGATCCATGTTTTCTACAATCTTTTCACCAAACTGAGAACACTTAAGCAGGGTTGCGCCTTCAATCTGTCTATGGAGATCGTACGTTACGGTTTTTTTAATGATTGTTTTTTCCAAGGCTTTGACAATCAGGTCCGCAGCTTCCTTCCAACCAAGGTACTGTAACATCATCACGCCAGAGAGAATCACAGAGCCGGGATTCACCTTATCTTGGCCGGCATACTTGGGTGCGGTTCCGTGGGTCGCTTCAAACACTGCATAGGAATCCCCTATATTTCCGCCCGGTGCCATACCCAAACCTCCGACCTGCGCAGCGCAAGCATCGGAGAGGTAATCTCCATTTAGGTTTGGTGTTGTTACTATATCATACTCATCCGTTCTTGTCAGGATCTGCTGAAACATGCTGTCAGCAATCCTGTCTTTAATGACAATTTTGCTATCCGGCGTCTTTCCGCCATGTTTCTCCCAGAGTTCGTCTTCGGTAATAGTCACATCACCAAATTCCTCCCTTGCCAATTCATATCCCCAATCCCTGAAGGCGCCTTCGGTAAATTTCATGATATTGCCCTTATGCATCAATGTTACGCTTTTTCTATCGTACTCCATCGCGTATTGTATAGCTTTTCTTACAAGCCTCTTCGTACCAAACGAACTTATCGGCTTAATGCCAATTCCTGAGCCCGGTCGTATAGTTACATTTAGGTTTTTGGTCAGAAAATCAATTACCTTATTTGCTTCATCTGAATTACTCTGCCATTCAATGCCCGCATAAAGATCCTCGGTGTTTTCACGAAATATTACTAAATCCATCAATTCTGGCCTTTTAACTGGCGAGGGTGTACCCTTAAAGTATCTGACCGGTCGGACACACGCATAGAGATCAAGAATCTGTCTGAGGGCCACGTTTAAGCTACGAATACCTCCTCCTACAGGTGTGGTCAGGGGGCCCTTGATCGCAACAATATATCCCTTTATGCCTTCTAGGGTTTCCGAAGGAAGCCAGTTGCCGGTCTTGTCAAATGCTTTTTCTCCAGCGAGTACTTCATGCCATACGATCTTGTTCTTACCATCATATGCTTTTTTCACGGCGGCATCGAATACGATCTGAGAAGCGTGCCAGATATCTGGACCAGTCCCATCACCCTCAATATAAGGGATAATAGGGTTGTCGGGCACAATAAGACTTCCATCTTCCTTATTGATTTCTATTCTTCGTCCTTCACTAAGATTTGTAGTTGTCATTGTAAGAGACCCTCATAGTAATAGATAATCGGAATTGAAAATATAAATCAAAATAAACCTATTTCAACATAAGTTCATATCATTTGTCTGAGAACAGTCTGTAATATACCCCCATTGCGGTAGTATTCCACTTCAATTGGGCTGTCTAACCGACATATTGCTTTAAAGGTTTTCACCTTACCGTCCCCATCGGTAACCCTAACTGTGACTTCTTTCCCCGGGGAGAGTGTTTCGGAAATCCCGGCTATATCATAATCTTCAAAGCCCGAGAGTGTATGTATGTCCCTTGATTCACCTGGTTTAAACTGAAGTGGTAATACCCCCATACCGACCAAATTGCTTCTGTGGATCCGTTCGTAACTTTCCGCAAGTACAGCTTTAATACCGAGAAGCGCTGTACCCTTAGCAGCCCAGTCGCGCGAGCTGCCGGTACCATATTCTTTTCCACCTATTACTATAAGCGGCGTGCCTTGTTCCCGATATTTCTCAGACGCATCATAGATGTTCATCCTCTCATTTGTTGGCAGGTGGATTGTCCATCCACCTTCGACTCCCGGAACCAATAGGTTTCTTAATCTGATATTGCCAAATGTGCCACGAATCATGACCTCATGGTTACCTCGACGGGATCCAAAGCTGTTAAAGTCAATAGGTTTAACACCCTGTTCAATCAAGAATTTCCCTGCAGGACCATCTTTTGGTATAGAACCGGCCGGCGAAATGTGGTCGGTAGTAACCGAATCTCCCAGAAGTGCCAGAACCTTTGCAGACTTTATGTCGTTGAGTTTTGGTAGTTCACTAGAGAAATCAAAAAAGTACGGCGGCTCTTGTATGTAAGTTGATCCAGGGTCCCACCTATATTGTCCGCCCTCTGGAGTAGAAAAGGATTTCCAAGTCTTATCACCTTCAAAGACATGTGAGTATTGAGCTCTAAAAAGCTCAGGATTCAGTGCCCTTTCAATAGTGCTTCTAATTTCCTCTTCTGATGGCCAAACGTCCTTCAAGTAAACCGGGTTCCTACTTCCATCATACCCGATAGGTTCATTATAAACATCTATGTCAACTGTTCCGGCAAGGGCGAAGGCTACAACAAGGGGTGGTGAAGCAAGGTATGAAAATTTTACAAACGGGTGAATTCTACCCTCGAAATTCCTATTACCACTTAGTACAGCAGCACAAGTGAGGTCATGTGTTCTAATCGCTTCTTCAATTGGTCCGGGGAGTGGTCCGCTATTTCCGATACAAGTAGTACAACCGTAACCCACTAGGTTAAACCCCAACTTCTCTAAGTAAGGAGTGAGTCCTGAAGCTTCGAGATAGTCAGTAACGACCCTCGAGCCAGGGGCAAGGCTTGTTTTAACCGTAGGATTAACACTAATACCACGTTCAACAGCTTTTTTTGCGAGCAGACCAGCAGCAACCATTACGGAGGGATTTGACGTGTTTGTACAGCTTGTAATAGCTGAAATTACAACTGAGCCATTTGATAATTGACACTTTCCATCACCGATCTCGACTTCAACACTTTTGTCAATTTTATCGCTGTCATTACTCAATCTGGCTTTTAAACTATTCTTATAGGACTGTTTCAGGCTCCTTAGTGAAACCCGATCTTGAGGTCTTGTTGGTCCTGCTAGTGATGGCTCAGTGGTAGATAAATCGAGTTCTATTAAATCATTATAAACAGAGTCATCCATATGATCTGTCCTAAACATTCCCTGCTCTTTATTATAGGCTTCCACAAGCTCTACAAGTTGTCTGTCACGCCCTGTCATCTTCAGATATCTCAGTGTTTCTTCATCGACAGGAAAGAATCCCATTGTTGCACCGTATTCTGGAGCCATATTTGCTATTGTCGCCTTATCTGATAGGCTCAAGTGGCTGAGGCCAGGACCGAAGAATTCTACAAACTTACCCACTACGCCCTTCTTCCTGAGCATTTCTGTCACAGTCAATACGAGATCCGTAGCAGTCACTCCTTGCGGTAAAAATCCACTTAGTTTGAATCCCACAACTTCAGGAACAAGCATATAAAGGGGTTGTCCTAACATGCATGCCTCTGCTTCTATACCCCCTACCCCCCATCCGAGGACACTCAATCCATTGATCATGGTTGTGTGGGAATCAGTACCAACAAGAGTGTCTGGAAATGCAACGGTTTCTCCATTAATTTCGCATGTGCCAACGACGCGTGCAAGGCATTCTAGATTAACCTGATGAACGATGCCAGTACCTGGGGGTACAACACGAAAATTATCAAATGCACTCTGAGCCCATCGTAGAAAAGCATACCTCTCGCCGTTTCTTGCGTACTCAATCTCTACATTTCTTGAGAAAGAGTCTGAAGTAGCAAAGAAATCCACCTGAACTGAGTGATCAATGACAAGATCAACAGGAACGATCGGATTAATTCGACTTGGATCGCCACCCATCCTTTTAACAACTGATCGCATCGCAGCAAGGTCGACGACACAAGGCACACCCGTAAAATCCTGAAGGATTACGCGGGTTGGCTTAAACGGTATTTCTTCGGGTTTGTGTTTTTCAGGACTCCAAGTTGAAAGGTTATTTATATGATCGAAGTTTACTGTCGTCCCGTCAAAATTACGGATTAAATTTTCTATGAGGATCTTAATTGAGATAGGGAATCTTGAAATATTAATTCCCAAATTGCTTTCAAGAAGCTCAAGAGAATAGAAGTTAATCACTCCCTCAGTTGTTTTAAATTTCGTGTATGTCGCTCGCTTCAGATTTTCACTCAATTTTATTCACCATACGAATTTAACGTGCAATCAATCACTCTTCGGGAAATAAACACAATTGTATCATGTTTAAAAATTACCGAATTATATTAAATACTCAAATTATACTAATTCAAAATTTGTAAGGTTTGAAAATAGTTGAATAAGGATACCGAGTGTTTCAAGTTCAGAAAAGATTTCAGCTCTATTTTATCATTCGAATCTTTTGAAAGCTAAACACCCATTAGTGCCACCGAAACCGAATGAGTTGCTAAGAGCATAATTAATCTTTTGTTCCCTTGCTTGATTGGGTACATAATCTAGATCACAGTCAGGGTCCGGATGGTCCAAATTGATTGTTGGCGGAATTATGCCGTGATAGAGTGAAAGAACAGTGAAAGCCGATTCTATACCCCCAGCGGCTCCAAGTAGATGGCCGGTCATAGATTTCGTTGAACTCACCGGCACATTATAAGCATGACTTTTAAATACCTCTTTAATTGCTCGGGTTTCATTTACATCATTTTGAGGTGTGGACGTGCCATGCGCATTTATATAATCGACATCTTCGGGGTTTAATCCCGCGTCATTGAGTGCAATCCTCATGCATCTTATGGGACCGTCAAGTGTGGGTGACGTAATATGATTCGCATCAGCACTCATCCCAAACCCGATGAGTTCGGCATATATCCTCGCTCCACGCTTTTTTGCATACTCAAGTTCTTCAAGGATTACAGTCCCGCCGCCTTCCGACATGACAAATCCATCACGCTCCCTATCAAACGGTCTGGATGCTCTATGAGGTTCGTCATTTCTCGTTGACAGTGCTCGCATCGCATTAAATCCAGCGACAGCAATTGTTATTATGGGTGCTTCTGTTCCTCCCGCGATCATTATATCTGCATCGCCCCTTTCAATCATTTGTGCCGCATAGCCTATTGCGTGGGCGCTTGCAGCGCATGCGGTTGTTGTACAACAATTTGGTCCTTTAGCATTAAAGCGGATAGATACCAATCCCGCTGCCATATTTGAAATCATTGATGGAATAAAAAATGGAGATATACGGCTTGGCCCTTTTTCAAGGAGTACAAAATGAGTGTTAACAAGTGTCTCCATACCCCCAATTCCACTAGCTATAAGTGTTCCAACATGTGGAGATAGCTCGTCTGTGATCTCAAGATTTGCGTCGTCAAGAGCCAGTTTTGTTGCGGCGATTGCAAAGTGAATGAATCGATCTGCTTTTTTTAAATCCTTAGAATCCATAAAACCATTTGGGTCAAAATCCAGAACCTCACCAGCAATGTGTGTTTTCAAGTCAGCGGCTACTGGGTCAAATTTTTGGATAGTTCGCACCCCCGATCGACCTTCACATATACCATCCCAGGTTAATTTGTTTCCGCTCCCCAATGGCGTTATCAAGCCAATTCCAGTGACCGCGACCCTTCTTTTCATTATTTTTTTCGCTCCATGATAAAATTGATAGCATCTTGGACAGTAACAATACTCTCAGCGTCTTCATCGGCTATTTCAAGTCCAAACTTGTCTTCCATTGACATAATGAGTTCAACCAAATCAAGGGAATCTGCTCCTAAATCCTCTATAAAAGAAGATTCCGGAGTAATCTCATCCTCTGACTTTCCAAGCTGGCTTGCTATCATTTTTTTTACTGCGCTCACTATTTCTTGGTCAACTTGAGTTGCCATTTTCTCATCCTCCTAAATATATTTTTTATGTGTATAATCCACCATTCACTTTTATTACATCGCCAGTTATGTAAGACGCATCATCAGATGCCAGAAACATAACTGCCTTCGCTACATCATCCGGTTTTCCAAATCTCCCGAGTGGAATAGCCTCAATGTAAGCGTCTCTTATCTTCTGTGAAAGGTCTTGAGTTATATCGGTCTCGATGAACCCAGGACTCACCGCGTTTACGGTAATATTCCTTGATCCGAGCTCTTTAGCCGTTGATTTTGTAAACCCAATTATACCTGCCTTTGATGCGGAGTAATTGGTTTGTCCCACATTGCCCATCTCTCCAACGACAGATGTTATGTTTATAATCCTACCATATCGCTGTTTCACCATAATTTTCGATGCTGCTTTTGTGCAATTAAATACGCCTTTCAGATTTACCGAGAGAACTTCGTCCCAGTCATTTTCTTTCATCCTTAGTAAAAGCCCGTCCCTAGTTATACCAGCGTTGTTTACTAGAATATGCAGGCCCCCGAGTTCTTCGGTAATTTTATCGATTTCCTCCTGAACCCGAGCGAAATCAGAAACATTGAAACCGCTTAGTCTACACTTTCCTCCGGAATTTACTATAGTATTTGATACTTCTTCTGCAGCCGATACGTTTTGGTTATAATTTACTATCACATAAGCACCAAGGGATGAAAGTTCAAGGGCAATAGCCTTGCCAATCCCTCTAGAAGCACCGGTAATTAGAGCAATCTTATTATTAAAATTCATTTTCTCTCAGCGACTCTAAGCTACTTATATTTTCCACATTTAATACAATCGGATCCGGAATTGATCTTTTAATTAAGCCGGAGAGTATTTTCCCTGGGCCTATTTCTAAAAATCTCCTTACGCCTACATCGTATAACAGCTTGATAGATTCATACCATTGTACAGGGCTTTTAACTTGATCAACGAGTATACCCTTTGTCTTTGCCGGGTCGGTATTTAATTTAGCATCAACATTAGTAACAACCGGTATTTTATATTTTGAAATCTCGATTTTTTCTAGATCCCTACCGAGTTTTTCCGCTGCGGGGGCCATGAGTGGACAATGAAAAGGAGCACTCACTTCAAGAGGAATCACCCTTTTCGCTCCATTCGATCTCGCTAACTCAGTAGCCCTGTCAACAGCCTCTTTATTGCCGGAAATCACTGTCTGGCTCGGGGCATTGTAATTAGCAGGACTTACTATAGATCCATTTATAGAGGCCTCGCTGCAGATTTTCTCCACCTCATGCTTCTGGAGTCCTATGATGGCGGACATTGCGCCAACACCTAACGCGACTGCATTCTGCATATATTCCCCACGTTTTCTTACAATCCATACGGCGTCTTTAAAATCCATTGCTTCACTCGCAACAAGCGCGGTGTACTCACCCAAACTATGACCGGCCACATAATCCGCCTTTATATCGGTTTCCTCAGAAAGCACTCTCAATGCAGCTACACTCATCGTAAGAATTGCCGGCTGAGCATTAACCGTGAGTGTTAACTCCCCATTACGGTCTTCAAAACAGACCCTGCAAAGATCAACTCCAGTCACATCACTGGCCTCTTCAAATGTCGTTCGAGCAATTTTAAATGTGCTGTAAAGATCCTGCCCCATCCCCACATATTGAGACCCTTGTCCAGGAAATACAAATGCTTTCATCAAATTCAAGCCCTTCTTTCATGCCTTCGAAAAGCTTAGACTTCTGGTTCTTTCTTAAAGGTTCTTCCTTTATAGAAACCACAACTCTTACATATCCTGTGCGGTGATTTCATTTCACCACAATTTGGGCAAATTGATAAACCCGGACGTGTTAGCTTATAATGAGTTCTGCGTTTTGCAGATCTTGATTTGGAAATTTTTCTCTTCGGAAGTGCCATCTGAGTTCTCCATGGTTTATAATTTTACGTTTCTGAGAGCGGCGAGTTTTGGATCCATCCAGCCATCCTCGCATGAGCAACTGGCTGAATTCAGGTTTACAGCGCAATTTTGACAGAGACCGCGGCACTGTTCGCCGCATAGTATCTTCACGGGAATCGACATCGCGATAATCTCTCTAAGGTGCCCGCTGAGATCAATTTCATTTCCATCATAACTCTCGTAGTCCGCCACGTCATCCCCTTCAATTTCGGATCGATTTGGCAGGAGAGTTAAATTTATTTCCGGTTTAAGATTAGATTCAACACGATCAAGGCATCTTGCACATGGAGAAACGATAGAAAAACTGACGGTCCCCCGTACATGAATTTCATTTAGCACCTTTGAGACGTAGAGATCAATGTAATAATCTGAAGATATGCACATTCCTTCCTTACCCGACACTATATCAGGCGCGTTTACCAACCAGCCAGGCTCTTTAGATAGATTTAGACTTAATCCATCGTTACCGATATCAGAAACCTTAAATTTCATCTTGTATTATGCTTTAAAGATTAAATATAAAATGATAATATAACTTTCGGTATTTGCAAGTTTATTAAGACTTAATTACTAAGCCAAGTGACAGGAAACTAAATGACCACCACCTGCATCACGCAGGACCGGCTCCTCGCTTTTACACTTCTCTATAGCTATTGGGCAACGTGGATGAAAACTGCAACCGGCAGGAGGGTTTATCGGATTTGGCACATCTCCTGAAAGGGTTACCCTTTTTCGTTTTATTTTAGGATCAGGCAAAGGGACAGAGGAGAGTATAACTTTCGTATAGGGGTGTAGTGGATTCCTGTAAAGCTCCTCGCTTCTTGCCAGCTCTACTATTTTGCCAAGATACATCACAGCAACCCTATTGCTAATGTGTTTTATTACCCTTAGGTCATGAGATATGAATAGATAAGTAAGATTAAATTTTTCCTGCAGCGACATAAGGAGGTTTATAATCTGTGCCTGTACTGAAACGTCAAGCGAAGAGACAGGCTCATCGCAGACTATAAATCTAGGTCTTACGGCCAGCGTACGTGCAATAGCTATTCTCTGACGTTGTCCACCGCTGAATTCATGTGGATAGCGTGTGAGTGCATCTTCCTTCAGACCCACTATCTCGATGAGTCGTTTGATCTCGTCTTTCATGCATGTTCGAATACCTATCCCATGAATGAGTATTCCTTCGCCAACTATGCTTTCGACCTTCATTCTCGGATTTAGGGAGCCATATGGGTCCTGAAAGATTATCTGTACAAATCGCCTTAGACGACGCATTTTCCCGGTACTGTATTCGGTTATATCATCACCATCATAGAATATGCTACCTTCAGTGGGCTCTAGTAATTTTATAATTGTCTTCCCAAGAGTAGTCTTTCCGCATCCACTCTCACCTACCAGTCCGAGGGTTTCACCTTCATAAATATCGAGATCAATTCCATCTACGGCTCTGACAAAATTACCTATACTTGAGAATATGCCGGTTCTGACGGGGAAGTACTTTTTGAGTTTTTCCAGCCTTATAAGCGCGGGAATATCCATTTATAGACCTTGAATCAATTCTTCGGACCTAAAACATGCGGCATAATGCATATTATCTACCCGTTCGAGGGGGGGTTCATTGATCCTACATATATCTATCACATACGGACATCGATCTTGGAACCTGCACGCCGATGGAAATTCATTTGGGCTCGGTATCGTACCTGGAATCGCATTTAGTTTTTGCTTGTGGTCATTTAGCCTCGGGATAGAGTTCATTAGCCCTCTTGTATAAGGATGAGATGGTGAATCAAACAGATCAATTACAGAAGCATGCTCAACAATCTTCCCAGCGTACATAACATAAACATAATCGGCAACCTCGGCAACAATTCCGAGGTCATGAGTTATCAACAGAACGGACATGCCCATCTTTTCTTTGAGCTCGTTTATCAATTCAAGAATCCCAGCTTGAATCGTTACATCGAGTGCAGTAGTGGGTTCGTCAGCGATGAGGAGCTGTGGATGACACGCAAGAGCCATTGCAATCATGACCCTTTGACACATCCCACCACTTAATTCATGTGGATAACTATTCAGTCTTTTC
>DASWID010000036.1 GCA_036397855.1 Thermodesulfobacteriota bacterium
TTACCTCCGCTTTTTTAAGCTGAATCTGTGATGGATAGCATCATCAATTTATTCAAACACATGTTCTAGCAAAAGTTCTGTATATAAACTACTAGGAATCTCTTCGAAATTAATTACGCTTAAAAGCCAGTCACCAGATTCGACTCACGGACTACCCACTTGACTTGCTTATAGCTCAGTAAGATAATTAGATAACCATAAAATAAGTCCGGGATGCGCAGAAATTTCTTAATTCGTGAGGTGTGAAAAATGTCAGGAATTTTAATCATACTCATAATTATAGGTATATTGGGCGCTATTTTTGTTGGCATATATAATTCCCTTATAAAGCTGAGGAATACTGCTGATCAATCGTGGTCTGATGTTGATGTGCAGCTTATGAGAAGATATGACCTCATTCCGAATCTGGTTGAAACTGTGAAGGGATATGCATCGCATGAAAAAGAGACATTCGAGAAGGTAGTTAAGGCTAGAAATGACGCGATGCAGGCTTCTTCTCCAAATGATAAAACACATACGGAGAATATCCTGCAGTCAACGCTCAGAAGCCTATTCGCACTGGCTGAGGCCTATCCTGAACTAAAGGCAAATCAGAATTTTATTGAACTTCAAAAGGAGCTGTCGAATATTGAAGAGCAGATTCAGCTTTCAAGAAGGTATTATAATGCTGTGGTCAGGGATTTAAACACAAAAATCGAATCAGTACCAAGCAACGTGGTTGCAAATATGTTGAACTTCCAAAAAAGAGAATATTTTGAGCTTGAAACTCCAGATGAAAGAAGGGCTCCCAAGGTGAGTTTTGGCTGAATTATGCGTCAAAGTAGGGGCAATTCATGAATTGCCCCTACCCCAGAGATGAAACCAATTATTAATATGAAGATCATGTAACCTAATTTGGCAATCAAAGGCGCATTTATTGCGGGTTTAATGAAATCCACTTTTTTCGTTGCCCTATCTATCTATATTATCTCCCTTTTCTCTCCCCTCTATGCAGAAGAGATAAAGAATTTTTATATGGAAATGCTGATGAGCGAGGATGGGTCTATCAGTGTCCAAGAGGACATTGAATACGATTTTGGTAATGAGTACAAACACGGAATAATTCGGGAAATACCTTACAAATACCAGATTGGTTTCAAGAATTATAACGTGAGAATGCATGTTCATAGGGCTACGAATTTTGATGGAGTACCCTATAAAAACAAAGTTAGTCGTGATCAAGGCAGATTGATCGTTAAGGTTGGAGATCCGGATAAAGTGGTGAATGGTGTCAAGAATTATAGAATTGATTATATCGTAGATGGTGCGATAACCTTCTTTAATAACCATGACGAGATCTATTGGAATGTAACAGGGAACGAATGGAAGGTTCCGATGAGGAGGGCTAGCGCAAAGGTGTATTTTGATAAAGGGGTACCCAAGGGTGCCACTGTTAAATGCTATACAGGTGTTTACGGCTCTAAAGCAGAAGAATGTGATTTTAATATCACTCCGACAAGCATCGAATTTGACGCTTTGAGAGGTTTCGGAGAGGGCGAAGGACTTTCAATTGTTATAGGAATTCCGAAGGGGTTTTTTAAGGAACCTTCAACTCTAAGAAAGGCTTCCTGGTTTATCTCTGATAACTGGTTTTTCGCTTCGCCTTTTTTGACCCTTTTTCTGATATCGTACGTTTGGTATTCGAGGGGTAGAGACCCCGAAGGAAGGAGTGTAGTAGCTGTGAGGTATGAACCACCTGTGGATATTACGCCCGCTGAGGCAGGAACACTGATGGATGAAAGTGCAGACATTCTTGATGTAACGTCGACTGTTATAGACCTCGCTGTAAGGGGGTTTCTGAAAATCGAAGAGATCGAGAGCACAAGATTTATATTCTTTTCGGACAGGGATTACAAACTTATTAAACTCAAAGATCCGGGAGAAAATGAGCTTAAGACACATGAGTCTGAGGTGTTTTCCGGGCTTTTTGGGGCGGGTAAAGGCATGGTAATGATTTCTGATCTAAAAGACAATTTTTACAAAGTACTTCCACCGATCAAGAAGGCCCTTTATCAAGAACTTATTTCCAGCAGATACTTTTCCTCAAACCCTGAGAACATTCGGGGGATATTTAAATGGATAGGAATTGGAATAATAGTGGTCTCGATGTTTCTATTTCAATTTTGGGGGGTAAAGTTGTCTATAGCCCTATCGGGACTTTTTGTTCTGATATTTTCAAGATTCATGCCCAGGAAGACAAGAAAAGGTTCGTTGGCGAAAGAAGAGCTATTGGGCTTTAGAGAATTTATAGAGAGAGCGGAGAAAGACCGCATTGAGAAACTCGCTAAGGATGATCCTACACTTTTTGATAGGGTACTTCCCTACGCCTTAGTTTTCAACTTGGGGGACAGGTGGGCAGATGCATTTAAGGATATATATACAAGCCCACCTTCGTGGTACTACTCCCCAAGATATGGTGATGCATTTGCTCCCCGAATATTTTTGGCAGATCTAGGAAGAAGTTTAAGTGTCATGAACAGCAGTTTCGCGTCTTCTCCCAAAAAGTCCGGTGGGAGCGGGTTTGGAGGAGGTGGCTTCAGCGGAGGGGGATTTGGAGGAGGAGGTGGAAGATCTTGGTAATTTTCAAAATGTATTAATTAGCCACGAATTCACAGAATGATTATGAATCAAGATACGCGATGCCTGATAAAAAATTCAACGTGTGTCATCCAATTTGAATCGTGAATCATGCATCCTGTATCCCGCATCGTGCAAATTCGTGGCAAAATTGTCAGGGGTTTTCATTTAAGAGTTCCTGGATTTTCAGGTCGATAGCGACAAATGCGGAATTTGCTTCTGGGTTTTCGTCGCTTCTATAAAACTCTCCACCGTCGTGAATTAACCTTATTCTACTCTGTCTATCCAATAGGAAACTAACCGAAGTATATGATCTATTTTTACCATCAAGCCAGTAGGATTTAATAACTTTCCAATCACTATCCTGGGCAATTGGAAAATTGAATCCAAATAACTTTGCTTGCTTTAAAACCACGTCGGAATTTCTTGACCTCTCTGATTTTGGGTGGTGTATTCCAATCACGACTAGACCTCTTTGGGAATATTTCTCATAAAGCTCTACTAGGGATGGGGCAGTCCTGGTACACAGCGGGCATCCCACCAACCAGAATCGAATGAGGACGACTTTTCCAGACAGGTCTTCGATAGTTAATGGTTCGGTATTAAGCCATTTTAACCCATTTAGAGGAGGGGCTTTAGTGCCGACAAGTTCCAAACCTTCTTTAGGTTTCCAATGTGTGTTTTTGTCTGGTTCTTGGCTATAGATTGCTTGTGATTGATGAGATAAGATAAGAAATAATGTAAATATAAAAATCAAATTGAATCTGTCCATGGTTATTGTTCGAGTTATTTTAAGTCGCTTTAATTATTCTAACCAAATACTCTCAATAATCATATATGATAGTTGTGGAATATGTTTGTAGGGTCCGTTTCCCAAACGGGTGGATGTGGAACTCAGCTCCTTTCATTTTTATGGTGTGGATGTTTTTTGTCATTCCGGATGAATGTGGGAAATCTTTTATATATATATCATAGTGTTTTCAGGCCGAGTTATACCGGGAATGAGAAGTCACCACAGCCGGATATTTTAACAATTATCGTTAACTCGTGAATTCCCTGGGGCTTGCTACACAAAGTTTCATTGAATTGTGAATGAAATATTAATCGGATATTCCAGATTTCTATTTTTTCTTTGTCTTGATACAAAGAAACAAAAATCAAGGCTGTCCAAAAATTTTGCTAAAAATCATACACCAAGACTAAAAAATTTAATTCAACCCCAACCCGCAAATTTTTCTTAACGTCTTCGTGTCTGATTTTTTTAACGCAATTTTTGGAATGCCAATGACACCGTAAAGTGCAGTGCCGTCATTGCGAAATTTGCGAAGCAGATTGAAGCAATCTCTTCTAATTTCCCTGTTTTAGGTTTCTTCGTCCCCGTCGACCTATGTCAGGGCTCCTCGTCATGACTCAAGAGGCGGTCTGGGTATGTGCTGATACCCTGTCCCGCTTGCTGCAGTGTTGTTCATTGACTATGAATGAATCTTATTATGTTATTTTGATCGCTGGGAGGAATTTTGATATTGACACCGGCTCTAACAATATGTAATTATTTACTTTTGTAAAATTAAGAAAATGAGATTTACTCTAAGTTGGCTTAAAGAATATGTTGATTTTGA
>DASWID010000037.1 GCA_036397855.1 Thermodesulfobacteriota bacterium
TCCAGATATCCACGTTAATGCTATTGCCCCAGGTCCGGTACTGTTCCCTTATAACTTCACCGAAGGGGAAAAAAGGCAGGCTGTGGAAGGCACCGCTTTGAAGAGGAATGGTTCTCCGGAGGATATAGCGATGGGAGTAATTTTTTTAATAGAATCTGAATACATAACGGGCGAGGTCCTTCATATCAATGGTGGGATGTTTTAATAAACTCAGATAAAACTTTAATCTCTTTCAGCGAAAGTAATTCCGACCGGTAAAATACTTGACATAAACACATCACTCAACAATACTACTCTACTCAGCTTACATCCTACTGATCAAACCTACAACTGGAGTTAATAAATGGACTTGAGTGAAATTTTTAAGAGCACTCTCTTAATCGGACCAGAGATTACACTAATAATTACAGGAATGATACTGATAGTGATTGACCCTCTAATAATACGGGATAAAAAAAAAGAGCTTTTCTGGATAGTACTTACTGGCATCATAATTGCATTTATTCTTAACCTTAATCGGTTAAATAATTCCTCACTCGCCTTTTCGGGAGCGATTTCCATCGACGTATTTTCCGGCTACTTCAACATTATTTTCCTCATCAGTTGCTTTATCGCGATCGCCCTCTCTAGGGACTATACAAGTAATATGGGTTTTAGGCCGAATGAATTCTATTCGCTAATTCTATTCTCAACCTCGGGAATGATGATCCTCAGTTCCGCAAAAGAATTCATGTCCTTTTTTCTTGGTTTTGAAATTATGTCGATCTCCGTCTATATACTATCAGGTTTCAATAGAAGATCCGTACTTTCGTCAGAGGCAGGAATGAAGTATCTAGTCCTGGGAGGCTTTTCGTCCGCCATACTCCTCTACGGGATAGCCTTGCTATACGGGGCCTCTGGGACAATTTTCATCGATTTGATTGCGCTGCGATTCGATAGTAGTAACCCTCTATATTTAGTAGGATCGGCGTTGATCCTTGCAAGTATCATCTTCAAAATCGGTGCATTTCCCCTGCACCAATGGGTGCCAGACATATATGAAGGGGCTCCTATGACTGTAACAGGATTTATGTCAGTAGCAGTCAAAGCCGCAGCCTTTGCTTTTCTCCTGAGAATACTGTTTGTAGCTAATTACCAGATTGAAGGTGATTGGACACATGCTCTATGGATTGTATCAGCCTTTACCATGACCATCGGTAATCTTGCCGCAATCGCACAGAACAGTATAAAGCGAATGCTAGCTTACTCGAGCATCGCCCATGCCGGATATGCGCTAATCGGAGTAGTAGCGAATCTCGGAGGCAAAAGTACGGGTTTGGGTAGTGTGCTATACTACCTCTTCGCCTATTCTTTTATGAATCTTGGTGCCTTTGGCGTCCTAGCCTATTTATCTAAGGATGGAAAAGAATGCGAGACATTTGAGGATATTTCGGGCCTCTGGCAGAGAAAACCCCTGATTGCCATCGCATTCGGTGTCTTCATGTTCTCACTCGCCGGCGTTCCTCCAACTATTGGCTTTTTTGCAAAATATAGGGTGTTTCTTTCGGCAATAAAGGCCGACTTCTACTGGCTAGCCATCATCGGAATATTGAACAGCGTTGTATCAGCTTACTATTACTTGAGGGTACTAGTATATGCTTATATGAGAGATGAAAAAATCGAATTCCCTGCACTTAAGCCCTTCTCAGCCCTAGCCATCACCATACTTACAATCGCAACCCTACTCCTGGGAGTATTCCCACTTCAATCATGGAATCTTGCTATTAAGGCAGCGGGCCCTTTACTTCAAAATTACTGATTGCATATTCACAAGGTAGCCCTATCTATTTGACAATTAATTTTTCGTGGGCTATTTTTCATTAATTTATAATATGAAGTAAATTATTAAATTTGTGGAAATAACTTTTCTTTATTATTAAGATTTAATAAAACATGGCAAGAGCTAAAAGTACCGCGAAAGAAAAATCAGATTTCATAAAACGAGAAATTAGCGCAGCTTTATTGTTCACGATCGGTCTATTTTCCACCTTGAGCCTAATCTTTTACAGTACCAATTCCGGTTTTGACGTTAAAGGAGCTATGGGTACGTCAGGAGTCTTCATCTCAGATATGCTCGGGAGCGCGTTTGGAATTGCCTCTTTCGTGGTCCCGGTGGTAATGTTTTATACAGCAATATTGGTTTTTGTTAACAAACCAGGAGCCAATCTCTATAGGAAATCAATCGCAGCATTTATTTTCTTGTTTTCGACTACCGCAATCTTGGGACTGATTTTTGAAAATCGCTATCTCCTTGGATACAGTCCGCCCGGTGGCTGGGTAGGAAACATAATTTCATCAACGCTTAAGGGCAGAATCGCGGGAACAATAGGTTCCTATATGATTGTAACTATCCTTCTCATTTTGAGTTTAATTATTTTATCAAATCTAAGCCTGTCTCAAATTCTCGACTGGAGTGGGAAAACCGTTAAGATACTCATGGATGGAGCCGGATACTCTTTAAAACTTCTACGTATCGCAACTGAAACGGCAGTCGAAAAGTTATCGGTCTTATTTAAGAAACAGGGGACCCCTAGCCGAGTTGATAACAAGAGAATGAACATAAAAGTCAATGCATTAAATAAGACTTCTTTTAATAAAAACAATGCGGATAACACAGACAATCTACCTCAAATCGTGATTGAGAAACCTTCAAAAACGCCTGATGTTAAATCAGAACAGTTGGTTCAAGAGAGAGAGGACTTCAAGCTTCCACATATCGATTTACTAGATCCGAAGATAAAGGGGAACATTGTTATAGACAAGGAGGCGGTATACAAAAATGCGAAGCTGATAGAGGAAAAACTCTCCGATTTCGGTGTCTCCGGGAAGGTAACAGAGATAAGGCCCGGCCCTGTGATCACGATGTTTGAATATAAACCCTCTCCGGGAATCAAGATAAATAAAATCTCATCTCTATCAAGCGACCTGGCAATGGGGCTGAGTGCACTTAGCATAAGAATAATCGCACCGATTCCGGGAAGGGATGTGATTGGTATTGAGGTGCCAAATACCCAGAGAGAGACAGTTGTTCTCAGGGAATTATTAGAATCATCCGAATATATAAACAGTAGATCAATGCTTACACTCGCTTTGGGTCAGGATATATCTGGAATTCCATTCTACATGGATTTGCGCAGAGCCCCTCACCTCATGATAGCAGGGACCACCGGATCGGGTAAGAGTGTTTTTCTACATACAGTTTTAGCCAGTATGCTTTTCAAGGCTACTCCTTATGAGCTGAAATTCATTATGATTGATCCAAAGATGCTTGAACTCTCCATTTATGAAGATATACCCCACCTTTTACATCCAGTCGTGACAAATCCGAAGGAGGCTGCGGCAGCATTAAGGTGGGCAGTAAAGGAGATGGAACTAAGGTACAAATTGATGTCCGAAGTAGGTGTGAGAGACATCGAAAGCTACAATAGTTACATTGCAAGGTCCGATTCCAGGGAAAATGATCAAAATTCACTTCCATACATAGTTATTATTATAGATGAACTCGCAGATTTAATGATGATTGCACCAACCGAGATAAGAGAATCAATAACCAGGCTCTCGCAGATGGCTCGCGCAGCAGGCATTCATCTTATAGTCGCCACACAAAGACCCTCGGTCGATATAGTTGCTGGACTTATAAAGGCAAATTTTCCGGCCAGAATTTCTTTTCTAGTTTCATCAAGGGTAGATTCAAGAATAATATTGGACAGTACTGGAGCCGAACAGCTCCTAGGAAAGGGGGACATGCTATTCCTTCAACCTGGAACATCTAAATTACTCAGGATTCAGGGTGCCTTGATATCTGATGAAGAGAGAGAAAGTATTACAGAGTTTCTGAAATCTCAGGCCAAACCCGAGTATAATCAGGAAATCACAAAAATAGAAGAATCCGATACTCAACCGGAAATCGAAGAGGAGAAAGATGAACTATATTTTGAAGCTCTCAGAATCATAGCGGAAACCCGACAGGCTTCGATTTCAATGCTACAGAGAAAACTCAAAATAGGTTATAATAGAGCTGCCCGAATCGTTGAGATCATGGAGAAAGAGGGAGTAATAGGTCAACAGGAATCGGCAGGAAAGCCCAGAGAGGTATTCATAGATATAGATCAGGTGAAAGCGAGGCAAAGTAATTGAGAATCTTCATTGTTATTCTTTTTTTGACTTCAATTTTATCCGGTTCACAATTATTGGCGAAAGAAAATGAAAATCTTGATACGGTATTGAATCAGATTCAGGAAAAATATGAAAAGATAAACGACTTCAGTTCAAAGTTTACACAGGAAGCGACAGTAAAAGCACTAAACAAGGTACAGAGAGCACAAGGCGACGTGTGGTTTAAAAAACCAGGGAAAATGAGGTGGAACTATTCAAGGCCAACGAAAGATGAAATCGTATCTGACGGTATTACAATTTGGTTTTATAACGAAGAAGAAAAACAAGTTATAGAGTCTTCTCTAAGTGAGGTTATAGACACGCCAACAACGACTACTTTGATTTCGGGACTGGGGAATTTAAAAAATCTTTTCGATGCCCGCTTCTCTAAGAATAATCCCGCGAAAGAGAATAGCACCTATTTCATTGATCTTTCACCCAAAGAAAATAGTGAAGAGTACAGCAGTGTTACCATTGCAGTAGACAAGGATTCCATGCTCGTTAATACAATTTATCTCTATGATCCATTTGGAAACTTGACGACGGTTAAACTTAGCGACATGCAAATTAACAATGGGATACCAGACTCTTTGTTCATATTTAAAGCGCCAAAAGAGGCAGAAATAACAAAAGTGCCTCCTTCTGGCGGGTAATTAAATCGCACAAACAATGGGAGGAAGAATTGATGATATTGCAACTTTTAGGTACCATTGCTTTATCGATATTAATTTTCCTTTACAGCCAATCCGGCTATGGTCAACCGTTAGAGGGCTTTACTATCACGGATAATCAGATAACTTTTGCTCAGTCGCTCCCGAGTGAAATACCCGGAGTCATCTCCGCAAAATGGCAATCCCCAATCGACATTTGGGTTGAAGCTGACGAGGCTAATCAGTCAAGGGCAAAAGATATCGCACTCGACGTCATTTTTGAAGGGAAAAACATTTTAGACCAGAGTTTTTGTGTTCATGTGCATAATGGTAATTGGCAACAAATTGCCATGACCTGTTGGTCTTCACCATAAACACCTATCCAAGGACTGGCCCTATCTATCAACTTCACCCAACACGATATCAATGCTACCGATTGCCGCGACAACGTCGGCCAACAAACTTCCCTCAACCATTTTAGGCAGGGCCTGCAAATTGACGAAAGAAGGTCCCCTTACACGCATCCTATAGGGTTTCCCAGAACCGTCGCTCACGATATAATACCCCAGCTCCCCCTTCGGATTTTCTACTGAATGATAAACCTCACCAGCGGGTGTCTTAAATCCTTCATAGACGATTACAAAATGCCTTATAAGTGATTCCATTCTTGAATATACAAGATCCTTCGGAGGAAGGACTATTTCAGGCAGGTCCGCAATAAAGGGTCCGTCTGGTAGATTGCTCATAGCCTGTTCGATTATCCTAAGACTCTGATGCATTTCTTCTAATCTACATAGATATCGGGAGTATGCATCCCCATCCGTTGCAACAGGAATTTCAAAATCGTAGTTCTCATATCCGAGATAAGGTACCGCCTTTCTCACGTCATACGGAACTCCACTCCCTCTGAGAGCAGGTCCCGTAAGTCCAAGATCTATTGCATCCTCAGCACTTATATAAGCAACCCCCTTTGTTCTCTTGATCCAGATCTTATTCCGTGTTAGAAGCTTATCAACTTCTTTCAGGGTCTTAGGAAATATATTTAAAAAATTTCTTACAGCAGCCTCAAAGTTCTCAGGGAGATCTTCAGGTAAACCCCCTACCCTCGGATACGATGTGGTTAATCGAGCGCCACAAACCATCTCCAGGATATCGTAAATCCTTTCTCTCTCCTTGAAGCAATAGAGGAAAGCACTCACTGCACCAAGATCCATTGCATTTGTGCCTATCCCTATGAGGTGAGATTCTATTCTTCCCAACTCGAATAGAATGACCTCGGCAACTTTCGCCCTGTCTGGTATAGCCTCTTCGATACCCAATAGCTTTTCAATCGTGAGTATGAATCCTATGTTGTTACAAATTGATGCGACATAATCCATCCTATCAGTATAGGGAAGACACTGCTGGTAAGTTATATGCTCACAGAGCTTTTCAATCCCCCTGTGGAGATAACCGATATATGGAACTGCTTTCACTACTGTTTCTCCATCCAGACTTAGAACCACCCTGAGTACACCATGCGTGGAAGGATGCTGCGGCCCCATGTTAAGCATAAGGGTTTCACTCCGTGATTTTCCCTCAATATCGGATGGTACGGATAATAACTCTATTCTTTCCATTGATTGGCGAACGACTTGAAAATTAGTCGGTATTACTTAATAGAATCTCTTAAAATCACCCTTCTTCAAGGGCTCGCTCAAAACTCTTTTTTGAAGGTTCTCTATTTCTAACATCAAAGTCCTTTCGCAAAGGGAAGGGTTCATAATCTTCTGGCATCAGAATTCTTCTCGGGTCGGGGTGGCCCACAAATTCTATTCCGAACATGTCGAAAACCTCCCTCTCTAGCCAGTCAGCCCCACTCCAAACCGGTGTCACAGAATCAACACTTACATTATCTTCGGGAATTTCTACTTTCAATCTTATCTTCAGATTTTCATCAAAATCGGAACCAAACCTATGAACGTGATATATTACTTCATAGCGAGGGGTTTTAATTCCCAAATAATCTACCGCAGTTACATCGACTAGAAATAAAAAACCCATGCCAAATTTAAGATGCTTGCAAACTTCCCTGATATTTTCTCTCTTTATAATAAGGGTTATTTCACCCCTAAATAGTCTGCTGTCTATAACCACACCCGGGAAACTTTTCTGTAGAGACTGTATGATTTCAGGCAGATCTAAACTCATACAAGTGGTGCTCCCTCGATCTCTATCTTCTTCTGGATCTTCATAACAGCATCGATCAAAGCCTCTGGTCTGGGCGGACAACCTCCCACATAAACATCGACAGGAAGGAACTCGTCTATTCCCTGAACGACCGCATAGCTATCAAAAGGACCACCGCCACATGTGCATGACCCCATTGCAATTACCCACTTAGGTTCCGGCATCTGCTCATAGATCCTCCTGCAGATTGAAGCCATTTTATATGTTATTGTGCCGGATACTATCATCAGGTCGGCCTGTCGTGGAGAAAATCTGGCCACCTCAGCACCGAATCTTGATAGGTCAAAGCGTGAAGCAAACACCCCCATCATCTCGATTGCACAACAGGCTGTACCAAAAGGCATGGGCCATAGACTATTCTTTCGGGCCCAGTTTGCGAACGAACTGAGTTTTGTAGTTATAAAGCCGTCTCCCCCAAGGAGTGGGTTCATATTTACTCCCATTCCAGTGCCCCCGACTTCAAAACATAAAAATAACCACCAAGTATTATTAAGAAAAAGACAATTATTTCAACAAAAGCCAGAACACCCAATTCCTTAAAGATCACTGCCCATGCAAACAGGAAAACGGACTCCACATCGAAAAGTATGAATAGCGCAGCAATCAAGTAGTATTTTGACGGAAACCTTTGCCTTGCATCACCAATTGGTGGAACACCGCACTCATATGGGGTGAGCTTTCGCCCCACATGTCTTCTTGGTCCCAGAATATATGAAATACCAAGAAGTACGGCAGCAAGAAGTGTCGATAGAAACAAAATAATTAAAATTGGTATATAATCAGAAAGCACGAAATAAGGTTAAGT
>DASWID010000038.1 GCA_036397855.1 Thermodesulfobacteriota bacterium
ACCCTAACTATTTGTTTACGTTCGTACCTGAAAACTTGGCCGATAGTACCTTTTTGCTGTACCCGGATCATGAGCAAACAGGCAAGTGGTTATTGACAAGAAATCCATATGGAGTATATTAGTAGTATGAAAGTAAAGACATCTATCACACTCTCTGAAGACCTTCTTGAAGCCATCGACCAATTGTCAACACAGTTCAAGAACCGATCCGAATTCATCGAATCGGCCCTACGCGCATACGTGGCGAAGATGATTCGCGACGAACAGAACGCCAAAGACTTAGCTATAATAAATGAACGAGTTGAACGTCTTAATAAAGAAGCCGCTGATGTGTTGAACTATCAGGTGATTCCGTGAAACGTGGTGAACTCTATCGCGTCGCTCACCCTTCAGCCAGAGACCCAAGAAGATACAGGGTATTTGTAGTAGTCAGTCGTCAGGTCCTAATCGATTCACGCTTTTCTACTGTTATATGTGCACCAATTTATTCAAGCCATGATGGTTTGTCTACTCAGGTATTGGTGGGAGCAGGAGAAGGTCTTAAGCACGACAGCAGCATACACTGTGATGAATTAGTGAGTTTGCCGAAATCAGCTCTAACGAATTACGTTGGCACACTGCCACCAGCGAAAATCGAGGCTCTAAATCAAGCTCTACGAATCGCGCTGGACATTCCCGAATAGAAAGAGCTGATGAACGCTTGTCAGGCGCTGGGCTCTAATATTTAACCATTACCTAATTACATTTAGGTAGACTGTATTTCACAAAGGGTTTAAGAGGACTGTCACGCCCTTCGACTGTGCTCAGGGCGAACGGTATTTAAGTACGGTATTTTAGATAAGCCGTTCGTGGTGAGCCCATCGGCTGCGCTCAGGACATGCCCCTGTCGAACCACGAAAAGGGATCATGAGCCTACTTCAACGGAGCATAAGGCCTCGTCATGCTGAATTGTCATAAGATATAGAACGAATAATTTCATTAAGTGCTCCTTCAGGGTCATTTGCTTCAGTTATAGCTCTTCCGATTACCAGATAATCCGCCCCCAGAGAAACAGCCTCAGCAGGTGTTACAACTCTTTTTTGGTCTTGAGCATATTTATCGAGCCTTATACCTGGAACAACAAGTTTAAACCTATCACCGAATTCTTTTTTTAATACTTCCACCTCCATACCTGAACATACAATTCCATCCACCCCCGCAATATCTGCGATATCAGCCAGCCTAAGAACCGATTCTATCGGTAACCCTTTAATTCCTATCTCATTTATTCCCTCTTCACTGTGACTGGTTAATATAGTTACTGCAAATATTAGAGGTTTAGCTTGTAACAATCTTTCAGACTCCAGTTTTACACTCTCCGAAACTGTCCTCATCATTTCAAATCCACCTAGAGCATGGACGGTAAACATATGAATTCCATAACTAACAACTTGTTTAGCAGACTTTCCAGCAGTTGAGGGAATATCGTGGAATTTAAGATCTAGAAATATTTGAGCTCCCATGTCTGAGAGGTTCTTAATTCCCTGCGGCCCTGAGCTTAAAAAAAGAATTGGGCCGACTTTAAATATCTTGATTTTTCCTATTAATCTCTTAACCCAGGTTTTAGCAACATCAAATTCAGGGAAATCCAGGGCTAAAATTATTCGTTCTTCTGGTTTAAAGTCAACTTTAGCCATTTTTTATAACATGATGCACGATGCATGATTCATGATACACGAAGGATTCACCTTCCATCCTGCATCTTGTTCCTATCAACTCGTAGATGAACGAATCGACTTGATTTCGCTCTCGACTTCTTCAATCCTCACTTTCTTCGAAATCCCCCCTTTCCTCAGCTTGATCTCCACCGAATCTTCTTTAAGTGTCCTCTGGCCTATCACAATATGAATCGGGATCCCTAATAGATCTGCATCCTTGAATTTAATTCCTGCACTCTCCTCTCTATCATCAATCACTACCTGAATACCGGATTGGTTTAACAGCGAATAAAGGTCCTCAGCTACATTAAATATTTGCTCCTGGCTTACATTGAGTGGGAGTATAATAACCTCAAACGGGGCAATTGAGATAGGGAGAACTATGCCATTTTCGTCATAATTTTGCTCTATTGCTGCAGCAACAGTTCTACCTATCCCAATACCATAGCAACCCATAATAAAAAACCTTTCTTTACCGGAAGCATCTACAAAAGTAGCATCCATTGCCTCGCTATATTTGGTGCCTAACATAAAAACATGCCCAACCTCTATACCCCGGCTTGAATTTAGAGCACCCGTGTCACATTTCGGACAGGGGTCGTTGTTGCACGCGACTCGAATATCCGCAAATTTATCAACAGAGAAGTCCCTACTCAGATTGACATTTATTAGATGGAAGTCCTTTTTATTCGCGCCCGTAATACCATTTGTAATATTCTCAATTGCCCGATCCGCTATAACATTTATTTTGATTCCGACTGGTCCACTGAAACCAATGGGTCCATTCGTAACTTTTTCGATTGTTTTTTCTGTTGCAAGTTCGACATATTCTGCACCTATAGCCCTCTTAAGTTTTGTAAGACATAGTTCATGATCACCCCTCACAAGCGCGGCAACAGGTTCACCCTCTGTCTCTATTATCATTGTTTTTATCAGTTTACTGGGACGCACTTTTAGGAATGATGAAACCCCTTCAACAGATTTCAGATCGGGGGTATGTACTTCAGATACATGCATCCTCTCTTCTTTATCTTTAAAAGTTTCATTTTTTCTTTTATTCCCCAGCTCTGCAAGTTCTAAATTCGCGGCATAATCGCACTTATTGCAACTCATTATTACGTCTTCTCCTGTTGGAGCAAGAACCATAAATTCATGCGAAAAGCTACCTCCAATATTTCCCGTATCCGCAAGTACGGCGCGAAACTCGAGACCGCATCTCTCAAAAATACGGTTATATGCTTCGTACATTAACCAGTAAGACCTTTCTGCTCCTTCACCGTCCGCATCAAAACTGTAGCCATCTTTCATTATGAATTCTCTCGCTCTCATTACACCAAAGCGAGGACGAATTTCATCTCTAAATTTTGCTTGGATCTGATAAAGATTAACAGGGAGCTGTTTGTATGACCTGAATTCCTTTCTAACTAAATCTGTGATTATCTCCTCGTGTGTTGGCCCGATGCAGAATTCCCTATCAGCTCTATCCCTAAATCTCAAAAGCTCCTTTCCATATTTCTCCCACCTACCGCTTTCCTTCCAAAGGTCAGAAGGAAGTACGAAGGGCATCAGCAATTCAATCGCTCCTGCGCGGTTCATCTCTTCTCTGACTATGTTCTCAACCTTCCTGATAGACCGAAGCCCTAAAGGCAGGTAATTGTAGATTCCCGCCGCAAGTTTTCTGATCATCCCGGACCGGATCATTAATCTCTGGCTTACTACCTCCGCGTCGGCGGGATCTTCCTTTAGTGTCGGGATGAAAAAATCTTTGTATCTCAAGTTAGTTGCCTCAGGATGGATAAATTACCGATTTTATCGTTAATTGCAATACATATTTCAATAGCTTTCAACAGAATTCCTACTTTATATTAATATAAAGTATTGTAAGATGATTTACATAACCCTTTGATTTGATTTAATGAAAGCAAATTGCAATAAAGATTTATCTTTATTCAGTATTCTCAAACCTTAGAGGAGAAAGTCCATTATGAACTCGATTAGAACCTATTGTTTTATATGGATATTTATTAGCATGACTCTTTGGATGTTAGCTTGTGCCGCTAAAACTGCTGAGACAACAAAAAAAACTACTGGCAAAGTTCATCAAGTCACGATTGATGCTGACAGCAATGCAAATATGGGATCCCCAGTTGTGGTGGACATCGTATCCGCATATGACGATCAACTTGTAAGGGCCCTTGAATCAAGCGCTGCGAGCGACTGGTTTGCTTCAAAAAAGAAATATATTGATCAATTTGAAGGTAAAATATTTGTGATCAGTCGCGAAATTGCTCCTGGAAATCAAATACAACTAGAATATACGACCGAAATAGATGAGAAACCTATTGCAACCTTTATTTTCGCCAGTTACGATTCAGCAGGGGAGGGCCGCATAAAGGTTGAGAAATTCGAACCACTTGTCATAAAACTTGAGGAAAAGGAATTTCTCGTTTCCGATGATTAACAAGAAATTTAAATAAATGGGAATTTTCTAGACTTAATGACGATTAGCTGTAGCTTAGATGATATTGTCGATGCACTTCAATTCCAATCAGAGATTCACAAGTACTATCTCGACACTAATACGGGAGAGGTAATAATGCTCTCGGATGAGGAATTCGATGCTGTTGAAGATGACGAACCGATTGAAAATTATCCCGAATGGCATAGAGAATTGATTACATTGGCGCGCCTCGTATTGGAGGACAAACTAGGAAGGTTTGTACCACTTCCAACATCATTCGATATTCACGAATATAGTATCATGGAACGGTTCAGCAGAAAATATCCTGATATTGGTATATCTCAAGAGCTCTGTGAACTTATCCAAGGCCGTGGGGCATTTCGTCGTTTCAAAGATGCCATCCATGAATACGGAATTCAAGATGAGTGGTACAAATACAAGGACGCTGCGCTAGTAGATATCGCGAAGGAATGGTGCGAAGACCACGGGATTAAATACACACTTGGAGATTTAAACGACTAGTAGCCCAATAGACCGTTACTAATATATTCAATAAGTCTCTATCGCCTATAATCATAAATGACAGTATCAAGTTGCTTTTGATTAAAAGATCTCATCGTAGAATTCACATCTATTTAGAGTTAAGTAAAACGACGAGATCCCAAAGACTACTCAAAAAGCTTTAATTGCTCCGACGTCCCAGGCCGGCGGAAATTCTCTTTGGAAAGTTTGAATTTATTTCCTTCAATTCCTGCCTTACGACAGGCTAGCTCAAATATTTTTCGTACCTGTTCAGCAAAAATACCATCACCCTTCATCCTGTCGTAGAATTCATTTGAATTAAGCTTTCCGCCACGGATCGAACGTATACGATTTAGAACCTTATTTTTTTTATTTGGATAATGTCTTTCCAACCAGTTTTGAAAAAGCTCTTTCACACCATATGGTAAACGAAGCATTATGTATCCTGCTTGCTTGGCACCGGCGTCGACGGCTCTTTGAATGATATTCGGCATTTCGTGATCTGTGAGACCTGGAATGACAGGCGCAATCAGTACCATTGTTGGGATACTATTTTCAGAAAGCCTTTGAATAGCTCTCAATCGATACTCAGGCTGCGAGGTACGAGGCTCCATAACTCGTGCCAAATCTGGGTCCAGAGTTGTTACTGATACTGCTACAGCCGCTGCATCATATTCGGAAAGATTTTTTAAAATATCTATGTCGCGTGTAACAAGATAATTCTTTGTAACGATAGTCACAGGATTCCTAAACTCTGCCAAAACATTTAAACACTCCCTCGCCAATTTGAAATGACGCTCAGCTGGCTGATAGGCGTCGGTATTGCCACTGAGCGCGATTGTTTGAGGCTTCCAGTTAGGAGAGGATAATTCCTTTCGCAGGAGGTATGGAGCATCTTCTTTAACAAAAATTTTCGTCTCAAAATCTAAGCCAAGTGAAAGTCCAAAATATTCATGAGTAGGTCTAGCATAACAGTAAATACAACCATGTTCGCAGCCCCTATAAGGGTTGATACCGGCATTAAAACCAACGTCCGGACTATCATTGTAGGCAATTATGGATCGAGTTGAGTCTTTGTAATACTCGGTTTTGGGAGAGATTCCTTGTGATATTTCCCCGTCATCGGGTACATAGTCGATTTTCTCAAAACGGTTGGCTGGATTTTCCGCCGAGCCACGACCCCTTATGTTTTGATGTAATTTATCCATTTATGAATATTATAAGAAGTTTGTTACAGCTAATCCAATAAGATCTTGGACGTGAAATATGCGTTTACCAGGAATTGCGATTACGTCGAATGGAAACCCCCTACTGATTACCATCGTTGCTATTGGCGCTTAGCTATTGGATGTAGAGGACTTACATAGGTAATATTACACCTCGATTTATCATTTACACTATGGGTCAAGTATTTTAATAGAAGGAGTCAACAATGATTTATCTATTAGGCGAAAGAAAGGTAGAAATTAGAGCAAAAGACTATTTTATTGCAGAAAATGCAACCGTAATTGGATCAGTAATAATAAATAATAACGTTAGCATTTGGTTCAATGCTGTTATCAGGGGCGACAATGAACCGATAGAAATCGGCGAAGATACAAATATTCAGGATGGAGTTGTTGTGCATACCGACGAGGGCATTCCAATGCGTATTGGTCATTCGGTTACAATCGGCCACCTGGCAATGCTACACGGATGCGATATCGGAGATAATACCTTGGTCGGAATAAATGCAGTCATTTTAAATAACGCGAGAATTGGCAAGAATTGTATTGTAGGTGCGAATAGCCTAATTCCAGAAGGAAAAGAGATTCCGGAAGGATCCCTTGTATTGGGAACCCCTGGAAAGGTGATAAGAAAAGTCACAGATGAGGAAATTAAGAATTTGAGACTATCCGCCGAGCACTATGTTCACAACTTCAAGAGGTTTAAAGAAGGTTTAAAAAAAGCTTGAATGGTTGACGTGGACGTTGTTGAAAAAAATAATGGATGGAAATTGATTAATAAAAAACTAATCAATCGAAGCAAATTGTTCTAACTCTTTAACCAGTTCATCAACAAGCTGGTTTTCTTTACATGACCGTATTAGCCTACCATCCTTATATAGCATGCCCTTCCCTCTTCCTCCGGCAACTCCTATATCCGCCTCTGATGCCTCTCCCGGTCCATTTACAACACATCCCAGGATCGCAACCTTGACAGGCCTTGGGAGATCAATATTCCTGATTCTCAATTCCGCTTCCCTGACAAGTTTCATTAAATCGATTTCAAGCCTCCCGCAACCGGGACATGAAACAATCTCTATACCGTTTTTCCTCCAACCCAAAGATCTGAGTATCGCTATACCCACAGAAACCTCCTCAACAGGATCACCAGTAAGAGAAACCCTGATCGTATCACCAATTCCCTCTGCGAGAAGTGTCCCGATGCCGACTGAGGATTTGATAGTACCCATCTTAATAGTTCCTGCCTCTGTGACCCCAAGGTGAAGGGGATAATCTGTCCTTTCAGCAATAATTCTGTACGACTCAATCATTTTCATAACGTCAGTGGATTTTACCGAGATCTTCATATCCCTGAAGTCCATATCCTCCAGTATCTGCACGTGTCTGAGTGCACTCTCAGCCAATGCTTCCGCCGTCGGACTACCATATTTCTTCAATATATCTTTCTCGAGCGAACCGGAATTAACCCCTATCCTTATAGGTATATTTCTCTCTTTAACCGCATCAACCACAGCTTTAATCCTGGCCCTCGAGCCAATGTTACCAGGATTTATCCTCATACCATCCACACCCTGGTCAATTGCCTCAAGCGCAAGATTGTAATCAAAATGTATGTCCGAGACCATTGGAATACCTACTTGCTTTCTTATGTGGCCAAGGGCTTTCGCTGCCTCCATATCCGGTACTGCAAGCCTTACGATATCACAACCGGCATCTTCGAGTTTTCTTATTTCTTCTATAGTTGCCCGAATATCCCTTGTATCAGTCTTAGTCATAGACTGAACGGTTATAGGAGCTCCACCTCCAACTTTCACATTTCCTACCGAGATTTGTCTGGTCTCTCTTCGCATCTCCAGCCAAGTAGATTATTGAATTAAAGAAAATCTGTCAAGAATTTCAGTATTTATTCGCATTCTGTTATAAAAGCACCTAATCTTTGTTTTTCATCGAAATAGATATTATTCAACTTAACAGGTAACATATCGTGGTACTGTTGATTATCTTCGTTTAAAATCTGGCTTAAGGAGAAAACATATATGGCTATGAAAAAGATCATAAATATAACTAAGGATGAAAAGCCAAATGAATCAGAGGCGAAGCAAGTAACTTTCACCAAAATTGAGAAGACGAAGGAGACCGACGAGCCACTGACCGAAGAAAGGGTATTCGAGGCACTGAGATCGGTCTATGACCCGGAACTCCCCGTAAACATTGTTGATTTGGGACTTATCTACGATGTTGGTATATCGGGACGAAATGTAAATATAAAGATGAGCCTTACTACACCGGGATGCGGTATGGGTGCGACAATTGCCAAGCAGGCTGAGATGGCAATAAAGCCAATAGGAGCCAAAAACGTTTTTGTAGATATAGTTTGGGATCCGCCTTGGAATCCAGATATGATGAGTGATGAAGCGAAACAGAGATTGGGCATAGAATGAGAGGAAAACGCTAAAAAATGGAATTGAGCCCAGACGGGATAAGAAACATCCTCAAAAATGTAAAGTACCCAGGATTTACCAGAGATATAGTTTCATTTGGCCTAGTAAAAGAGATAGAGATAAAAGGCTCGAAGGTAAATGTTGACATCCTCCTTCCTAAACAGGATGATAAACTAGAATCCCAGATCAAGGAATCAGTAAGAAAAACACTTTTAGAATCACCTGATGTTTCCGAAGTGAGTATCAACATAGAAACGAGAGAAAAACAGGGTTCCCCTGGACAGCCACAGACTAAGAGACCCGAAAAGTCCAAGCTTCCAGACATTAAATATTACATAGCGGTAGCTAGTGGCAAAGGAGGTGTAGGTAAGTCTACGGTAGCGGTGAATCTTGCCATTTGTATAGCTAAGTTGAGAAATAATGTCGGGCTCATGGACGCTGACATCTGGGGGCCTAGTACTCCGATTATGATGGGTATAAATGAAAAGCCAATATCTACCCCTGACCAGAAGATCATCCCGCTCGACAAGTATGGATTAAAACTCATGTCAATTGGGTTTCTGATAGACCAGGACGAGACAGTCATCTGGAGAGGTCCTATGGTGCATGGTGCAGTGAAGCAATTCATTGAAGATGTCGATTGGAGGGGAACAGATTACCTCGTGGTCGATTTGCCGCCAGGCACGGGAGATGCACAATTATCCCTCGTCCAGACCGTGCCCCTAAGTGGCGGTGTAATCGTGACAACACCCCAGGAGGTTGCGCTCATTGATGTGAGGCGCGGAGTCCAGATGTTCAGAAAGCTAAACGTGCCAGTCTTGGGCATTGTTGAAAACATGAGCTATCTCGAAGTTCCCGAAACTAATATGACAATTGATATCTTTGGCAGGGGCGGGGGAAAGCGAATGGCTGAAGAATTCAATGTGCCCTTTCTAGGGGAAATACCAATTGATCCTGAGATACGAAAAGGCGGTGATGAGGGAAAACCAATCACTATTTCACATCCAGAAAGTCCAGCTTCACTAGCCTTTTTAGAGATATCCGAAAGGATCTTACAACAGATTGAAAAAATAAATTAACACAGAGTTTCCAATCAGTTATACCCTCTAACTTCTCATATTTTTTACAATTATTTCCTTGATTCATGAGAGACGATGATTATCTTAAAAATGTTAGAAACTTCAATACAAGGAGGTAAGTAGAATGGTTAGATTAAGGGTATGGGATCCATGGAGAGATTTTGGATCACTCCAAGAAAAAATAAACAAAATGTTTGAAGATACAATGAGATCAGCTGCTCCAGGTGATGAAGAATTGGTAACAGGTGCATGGTCTCCTGCAGTTGATATCCACGAGACTGACGACACCTATGTAGTGAGCGCCGATCTCCCTGGTCTTAATAAAGACGATATCCAGATCAATGTAGAAAACAGCACCCTTACTATCAAGGGCGAGAAGAAGTTCGAAGAGAAGGTACCGAGAGATAAGTACATCAGGGTTGAGCGTACCTATGGTACATTTGTCAGGAACTTTAGTCTTCCCCAAAATGTCGATTCTACAAAGATAAAGGCAACATTTAGAGATGGGATTCTAAATCTAACTCTTCCAAAAAAAGAAGAGTCAAAGCCCAAAAAAATAGCAGTTGAGGTTAACTAGTTCCTTTAAAGCTACCCTGCTGGAAGATGATTCGGCAGGGTAGCTTTTATTACATTAAATAAATATGCCTCCAAAGAAGGATTATTACAGTATTTTAGGTGTTTCTAGAAACGCTACAAAAGAAGAAATAAAGAAAGCTTATCGTAAGCTTGCGAGAAAGTACCATCCTGACTTAAATCCCGGAAATAAAGACGCAGAACAAAAATTTAAGGAAATACAAGAGGCCAATGAAGTATTATCCAATGAGGAAAAGCGGAAAAATTATGACACATTTGGAACTGCGGATTTTCAGGCTGGACCCGGAAGAAGTACGTGGAGATGGTCAGAAGGTTCTCCCGGTGGATTTGAATTCGATGTCGGCGATATAGGTGGATTCGAGAATTTATTTGGTGATATTTTTGGCTCTAGATGGACTGAGAGAGGTGCAAGTAGAGGCCGTGACATTGAATACCAAGTTACAATCGATTTCGAAACTGCTATCAAGGGTGGCACCAAAGATTTAACAATATCTAAACAGACCAAGGTTGGGAAAGTTGCTACAGAAACATTGTCAGTAAAAATTCCCCCCGGTGTCGATGACGGGTCAAGAATCAGGGTTAAAGGAAAGGGAGAAGAAGGCAGAGGAACAAGTGGTGATCTCTTCCTGAGGATCAAGGTCAAACCCCACCCCATTTTCGGTAGGAAGAATGACGATATTTACATTGACCTCCCTATAACCTTCTACGAGGCAGCACTAGGCGCCCATATAACGGTTCCAACTATAGATGGATCAGCTACCTTGACGGTTCCTCCTAATGTGCAGAATGGAACTAAGCTCAGGCTGAAGGGTAAGGGTGTAGAAAATTTGAAGACCAGACAGCGAGGCGATCAATACGTTGTCCTCAAAATAGTTATGCCTGAAACAATCAACGACAGGACAAAAAGCGCATTTGAAGAATTACGAAATTCAAATCCATACAATCCGAGATCACATTTGGAAAAATATATGAGATGAAACTCTACTCATTTAGATCATTGTTGGAGATCGTAGGAGTAACTCCCAGCTTTATTAAACGGCTTGAAGAAGCTGAGGTACTATATCCAATGGAAGAAGGTAATGAAGTGTTTTACACCGAAAGAGACATGAGAAAGCTTTTCCTTGCCAAGGATCTCCAGGAAATGGGAGTTAACTTTGCGGGCATAGAAGTAATATTAGAGATAAGCGATCGAATGTTTAACATGAAAAAAGAAACCGATGATGTCATATATAAACTTTTCAAGTATATTGATAAGAACATCGGAGAATAAAACTATGATGGGAGGCAATCAAAATGGGAGATGAAGACAAAAGAAGATCAAAGGAAAGCGGCTCATTGAAATTAGATTTCTCGAATTTTGTCCTCTCGCTTAATGCGTCAGCTCTAATACACCTTGGGGATATACCCGATCCTCAGTCCAGAGAACGATTGATTAATTTCTCCGCAGCGAAACATACAATTGAAATTCTGGAAATAATTAAGAGTAAGACTGCAGGCAACCTCGATGGAGAAGAGCAAAAACTCCTAGATGACGTACTTTATAACTTAAGAATGAAATACGTGAAAGACATCGGTTCTGAAAAAAAATAATTCTCCAACGTATCCCGACGATGTTAAATAATCCCAAACTACCGGCCTTGCATTAAACTAATATTGAAAATGTGATGTTAACATAGATATTTTAGGCATTTTATACCACCGGTCCTGATTCGAAGCACTACTTCAATTAAAAAACCCATCCCGATCCCGTAACCAAATTTGAAACGGTACATACTCTACAGAGTTGCGTATATAAAATGAAGCTTCGGCGATTAATAAATTAATTTTAATCGTCTTAATTTACAGCTCGATTCGCTTAATTTATAATAGTTAAGGTCACGATCATAATTCTCCTCCATGAAAAGCTATTTCCTCTAGCATGGATACTCTATCAGTCATAAGCAACTTTAAGAAGCAAAGAATAATCGTTATAGGGGATATTATGCTTGATCGCTTTATTACCGGTATTGTTTCAAGAATATCCCCGGAAGCACCGGTACCCGTACTAAAGGCAAAAGATGAACGTATTTCAATCGGCGGTGCAGGAAACGTTGCTATTAATTTGATAAGCCTTGGCGCATCTGTGAAAATCTTCGGAATATTAGGCAATGATGATAACGGCAATAAATTATCAGAACTTTTAAAGCAAACTGAAATAGATTCAAATGATTTAATTACCGACCCAGAAAGAATTACAACGACGAAAACCAGGATTATCACTCGAAATCAGCAGATTGTCAGAATTGACTACGAGCAGAATAACCCTATTTCTGATATAACAAGAAAGAAGATGGCAAGATCCTACCTAAGCTCGATGGATAAATTTAAGCCAGACGGAATTATAATCTCGGATTATGCCAAGGGCCTAATAACAAAGGAATTATGTAAAGAAATCATAAAACTTCCCAAGGTGAAAAACATATTTGTTGCTGTAGATCCCAAGGGCAAAGATTTTACAAAATATAAGGGTGCAAGTGTGATAACACCGAATCAGACGGAAGCGGAAGAGGTTTGCGGTTTTAATATTGTCGACGAAGCAACCCTAAAAAAAGCCATGAAAAAACTGATTAAAATAACAGGCATTGACAATATCATAATAACTAGAGGGAAGGAGGGAATAAGTTACTGTGTAAAGGGAGGAAACACAAAAACAGTACGGTCGAATGTCAGAGAGATCTTCGATGTAACGGGAGCAGGCGACACAGTTATTAGTGTTCTCACACTTTCATTCCTGTCGTCAAAGTCATGGCAGGATTCGGTGAGAATCGCAAATGCAGCCGCAGGCATGGCGGTTGGAAGGGTTGGGACAGTCAGCGTCACGCAAAGAGATCTACTCGACGCCTTTGGCAATAATAGAAATCTAAAACCCCAAAAAATAGTTTCGAGAAAATCTCTCTTTGAATTGCTGTCACACCTAAGAAAAGAAAAAAAGAAAATTACGTTCACTAATGGTTGCTTCGACCTTTTTCACAAAGGACATTTACACCTACTGAATGAAGCTAAAAATTTTGGAGACGTGCTAATAGTTGGAGTCAATGACGATGATTCTGTTAAGAGGATTAAAGGAGAGGAAAGACCCTATACACCCGCGTTAGATAGAGCGGAGATGATTGCAGAGTTGGAATGTGTAAACTTTGTTGTTGTTTTCCCTGAAGATTCTCCGCTTGAATTAATTAAAATGATAAAACCTGACATACTGATCAAAGGTAGCGATTACAAACATGAAAAGGTCATTGGAAGTGAATTCGTTGAAAGTTATGGGGGGAAGGTCAAGTTTATAGAACAACTCAAAGGCATTTCGACTTCCACGCTGTTAAGCAAGATAAGACATTCAAATTAGCGCCCTGATACATCTGGATATTGATAAAAGAGTGAATGCATCAAAATATTCTATGACGATAACGATTAATGTTCAGTATCTCACTTATACGCTTTCATGCTCCAATTTCTTAGACCTTTTCCCAGTGGCAGGGCTTTTTTTGGTTCCCTCTAGCTTCTCTATCCTTTTTTCCAAAGCGTTAATCTTTGAATTAATCAAGGTTAAATCTTTCTTAGTAGTAATATTGAGACCCCGTGTCGCTTTCTCTAGATTCTTGTCAAACGTGCCTTTTAATGTCTTAAATTGATTGTCAACAGTTTTTTCGAATCTTTCCATCCACTTGGGATTGCCAAATAATTCCTTAAACCCCCTTACCATATCATTAGTTGTTTTTTTTGCCATACCTTTCCCTCCCTAACTGTCGATCTTATATTAATTACATATTGTGTTAACATATTTACTAGCACTCATACCATAATCACTAAAATTAGAAATCTTAACGACCCTCTTAAATGATTCACACGCCTCAACAGTTTTTCCAAGTTTTAAATAGCAAACCCCTAAATTAAATAAGGCCTCATCATACAGCTCATATCCAAATGTTGCCCTTTTAAATTCCTCCACCGCCCGCTGATAATCCCCAGTCGACATATAAAGTTTTCCGAGCTCATTGTGAGTGTAAACCAAAGCCGGATTTATTTCAAGGGACCTATCATAGTATTCCTTGGCCTTTTGTACGTCGCCCTTTTTATAATACGCTACACCTAAACTCGTAAGCGCCTTATCCCTAGATCTATAAAGGATATCCGCCGATGCTTTCTCACACTGTTCGATAGCGCTATCCGGCTTATCAAGCTTTAAATATAGACCACACAAGTTATATCTGGCCTCTGAATAGTCTGATTTAATCTCTAACGCCCTTTTATACGATGCCTCGGCACTATCAAAATCCCTTAAACCAAAGAATATAAGCCCTTTTATAAGATATAACTCAGGGTCATTACTGTCCAAGCTCTCAATTACCTCTATATCCTCCAAGGCCTGCTGAAAATTTCTACGATAAATTGAAGCAATAGCGAGCGACTTGTGCTCCGATATTCTTTGGTCATTCTTAGTTTCTTGCGTTTTTTTTCCACCGCAAGAAATCAGAAGTAAAATAATCGATAAAAATAATATGTTTGTCTTCATATTAATCCAGATTGGAAAGTTTTAAAAACGCTTGATACCTGGTCTCTATTTCCTCCTTTTTCAATAGAACCAATCTATCTACACTGAAATCCTCGACAGTAAACGAGGCTATCACACTTCCATGCACTACCGCCTTTTTAAATCCAACAATATCTTGAATTTCGTTACCTGCGATATAACCCATAAATCCCCCAGCAAATGAATCTCCTGCGCCTGTTGGATCGACGACTTCCTCAAGTGGATAACTAGGGGCCCAAAATATCCCATCCCTTGAAAACAACAATGCACCGTATTCCCCCCTTTTCACTATTAGAACCTCGGGGCCCATATCCATAACAATTCTCGCCGCCCTGGTAATCCTCGGTTCTTTCGCTAATTCCCTTGTCTCTGAATCATTGACAATCAAAACATTAACGCGTTCCAAGACCTTTTTAAGCTCTAATGGTTTATTCTCTATCCAGTAATTCATTGTATCCAGAGCCACGACCTTCGGGGCCTTAACCTGATCCAGCACATTCAACTGCAATTCGGGGTCAATATTTGCAAGAAATACGTAATCTTCCTGACTATAATCATCTGGTATTACTGGGTCAAAGGTTTCAAAAACGTTCAGGTATGTACCCAATGTTAGCGGCTCGTTAAGATCGTATCCATATCGACCTTGCCATCTGAATGTCTTTCCCTGAGCCTTTTTAACGCCATGTAAGTTGATATTATACGATTCAAACATTTTTAGATGGTCATCAGGAAAATCCTCGCCAACGACTGCAACAATTTTAACCCCGGTAAAGTTACTCGCTGCGATGGAAAAATAGGATGCGGAACCACCGAGGATTCCCTCCCTTTTACCAAAAGGGGTCTCGATATCATCCAACGCAATTGAACCAACTACCAATACACTCATTAGATATAATCTCTAATCAACGGATCAAGTTTTTCTCTCACTGCATCGCTTATAGAATCTTTTGAAGTTAGGATAGCACTCTGGAGTGCCTTAGAACATATACAATTTCTATTTTCATCTATAATCTGCACAACTTCTCTAATAACTTCTTTTGAGAGTTCCGAGTTTTTTTCGAGTATTTCAAGAATATCTTCAACCGATACGTCGTCATGGCCATCCCGCCAGCAATCATAATCACTGGAAAGAGCCAATGTCGCATAACAAATCTCGGCCTCGCGGGCAAGTTTTGCCTCGGGCATATTAGTCATCCCAATCACATCGACTCCCCATTTCCTGTAAATAAAACTCTCGGCCCTGGATGAGAACTGGGGACCCTCTATACAAATATAGACCCCGCCTTTGTGCACCGTAGCCCCCAATTTTATAGAAGCCTCATATAGATTATCCGAAAGCACGGGACAGACAGGATCAGCCATTGAAACATGGGCGACCAAACCATCGCCAAAGAAGGTTGATACCCTGTTTTTGGTGTTATCATAAAATTGATTCGGAACAACGATATGGCCAGGAGCGATCTCTTCTTTCATACTGCCTACGGCACTCACTGAAATTATAAAATCAACTCCAAGCTTCTTAAGTGCATAAATGTTGGCACGATAGTTGATTTCAGAAGGAATTATATGATGACCCCGTCCATGTCTGGGTAGAAACACCATCTTGGTATCACCCAATTTCCCAACCACCAAATCGTCCGAGGGATATCCCCAAGGGGTCTCGATCCCGATAGATTCAATTTCCCTCAATCCGTCTAATTTATAGAGTCCACTTCCACCTATTACACCTATCGTCTTCATTCAAACCTCTAAGACTGCGCTTCTTTGCTTTAAATTAACACCCTCTTTGATTAGGGTCAATATCGATATGTTTAAAAAGCTACGTTTACGTAACGATAAATCAAGTCAATAATCCATTTCGATAATCATTTTGATTAAATATTCTACCTCCAAAAGAGATAACTTAGCTCCCTAAAAGAAGATTAATCGAAAACCTGAGGTTACTGTATTTAGTGATAGAATAATTATCCCAGAAAACGCAGGTTCCTATGAGAATAAATTCACCCCTACCGAAGTTAGATTGAGCGGCAATAATTTCCTCAGTTCTTGAAAGAGATGTCGACACTTGACTCATTGCGACCACGGTATTTGATTTTCCTCTTATCTTTATCGATGAACAGCAGGGAAGTAATATCTTCTTAACCTTGTAATCGTGGCATAAAACTCTGGAAGTAACCAAGAGCAACTCATCCCCTCTGTGGTTGTTCAATTTATCCCTGACACAATCCTTTTTTAGAGTTAGACCAAAGTGAACAGAAATAGAATTAATACAGTCTGCTATCCCATCCTCATTATTATAGTACCCACACACTACCACTCTATTTCCTTTTTCGATAAAATTCATAACTTCCGTGACTTCTCTTTTAGTAAATGATTTCTCAGGATAGTTGAGCACTAAAACATCAAAGCCCTTAAGATACTCAAATGATTTTAATGTAGTAACCGATGCACCTGATTCAATGATTTTAGCCTTTAAAACGGAATAATAATAGTGATCATCAATTGTAAACTCCAGGTGAGAGATATCCCAACCTATTCTTATCTTTTTTCCCATATACAAACCTGTTCAATTCGTGAAGCACTATTATAGTGCTGTTTTGACATACCATCAAGGGCGACGGCTTGACCGTGGGTACGGAGGAAAAATAAGGGATATCAACATAAATTCTGACGGCTTGGAAAACCTCGCTGATCGGAATTTCGTATGAACCACATCTTAAATTCCTATCTCAGGAGCGATTCATGAATTGCCACAATATCCCGTATCAATTGGCGAAAAAAACCGAAACATTGCTTTTACAGGCATCTATCTCTCTAAATGGAAGGAATATCCAACCTCTTCCCGATAGACCTTACGCTCGCTAGCTTATAAATATGGGCCGCAACTGCAATATCTTCGATCGCGATTCCAAGAGACTTAAAAAGAGTGATCTCTTCGTTGTTGTTCCTACCATTTACCTTGCCCGTAACCACCTCTCCAAGCTCATATATCCTTTCCCACCAAAGTCTCCCCTTTTCTACTAATGGCATGAATTCACCCGCTTCAATCTTCGATTGTTCCTTTGACTCAACTACGATTACGTCGCTCTTGCTCACGCATAGCTCATCTATTTCGCGTTTGAATAGGAAATTTCCTCCAATCGCATTTATATGCACACCGGCTTCCAACCACTCTCCACTGAACACCGGCTGTACTGAGGTCGTGGATGTTATGACTATATCGACTTCATTTAAAGCATCTCTAGGTTTTTCAGCAGGAATTACTTCTATTTCAAGAAGGCTCCCCATCTCAACACAAAATGCTTTTCTTTTAGCGGGATCTCGACTGTAAACCGATATACTCTTAATTTCTCTTACGGCACAAACACCCATGGCCTGCCCCCTCGCCTGCCAACCTGCACCATAAATCCCTACCCGTGAGGAATCCTGTCTAGACATATGCTTTGTCGCAACAGAAGTCGCGGCACCTGTTCTGATCATACCCATATAGTTTCCATCCATAATTGACAGAAGTTCTCCGGTTTCAATATCATGAAGAAAAACCCTAAACTTTATTCCAGCTTTTGATGAGGTATAGGCCTTATAACCCATTACATTCAGGTGCGGAACCGCACCGGGAAGATAATGAAGCATACTCTTTGGTGTTTTGATCCTATTCCTGGAGTGGTTGATTATATTCCCTTTCCCCTGTTGCCTGAAAGTTTCTTCCAATATATGTACTGCGTCATCCATGTTCAAAAGCTCCTGAACCTCTGCTTCGCCTAAAAATAAAACCATGAGACACTCCTTCAATTTTGAATAATTAAGTATTGATTGTTACATTGAAAGTACCTATGAAAAGTTACCTTCGAGATATAATGAAACGCGCGTCATAGTCATCTACCTACTACCAGTATCACCCTCCTTTGTCTTGAATATGGAAGCACTAAATCACTAAATTTCAATAGCCTGAACTCCTTAGAAACGACCTTTGAATTCGACCATTCCTCCAAGCCGCTTTTCCCGCGCATAAGAATAATTTCCCCGTCATCAACCATATAAGGTTTGCTTATTTCAATCAATTTATCGACCGTCCCTACGGCCCTGGATATCACAAAGTCATAATAATACCTCTGAACCCCATTATCCTCTGATTCAGCCCTGGCGCATACCGCAGTGATCCTCTTGAGCCTTAGCTTTCTGATTACATCTGAGAGAAAATATACCTTTTTCTGGGTTGAATCGAGAAGCGTTACCTCAATAGAAGGATTTGCTATTTTAAGAGGAATGCCTGGAAAGCCAGCGCCTGATCCTATATCCAGCACCCTCGATTCTCCTTCTACAAAGTGAAAAATTGTTAATGAGTCCAAGAAATGCCTTATTACTATCTCTTTCTTATCTTTAATTGATGTTAGATTGATCTTTGTATTCCAGACCTGAAGGATATGCAAATAATCAAGAAAGAGTTGGATCTGCTCGGCGGAGAGAGTAATATTTAACTCATTCGCCCCTGAGATTAATATCTCTCTGGCATTCACAGTAAGGCCCTTATTGATATTGGGTGACTGATTACTATATTAGGCCTTCCCCTGTACATCCTTATTTTACCTATCACTTCTACAGGCTTACCCATATAATACTCTTCAGGGATAATATTGAAAAAACTGAAATTACTCAAGCTATCAGGGAATAATACAATATCAAGCACATCTTCCATATTCAAAACTAACACCTTATCTGACTTCCTATACTTTGTGATTTTTCCTCTGACAACCACACGCTGATCAATATATCTCGAAGCACTAGACGGATTTATAACAAAATTGCGGTTTCCCTCAGGGCGCTCTAAGCCTGAAATATCGCCCCAAATCCCGCTCCTGCCATCTTTAGCTTCCTTTTCCGCTTTTAGCAATCTTTCAGCATACTTATCATTAGGCTGGATGATTAAGCCTTTTGCGAGACCACTCCTTAATATTTGTTCATTCACAAAAATGTCACCAACAAAAACATACGCAAGTGTTCTACCATACGGATCGAACCTTTCCTTATCAAATTCCAGCCGGATCCTTTTTCCATCGACTAAATCCTTATTAATTCTCCTCGCTTCATCTGAAAGTGGATCCCCAGGCGCATCCAGAGACCCTACCTCCGGGGAATCTATACCCAGATATCTCACGTTGGTGCTTGAAATATCCTCAAGTATAATGGTATCCCCATCGATTACACTCTTCACCGTATATACATCATCGCCACTTAAATCAGATATAAAGAGGAAGGTCAATATCAGGAGTAAGAGTATGACGATCGAATATGGACTTTTAGTAATACTCTTGACTCGCTGCATGAATCTCATCTGTATAGATATCTTCATTCAATTTGTTGCTTCAATTAAATTCTTAATATCATCTCAAGATTGAGAATTACCTCACATTCGAAATTTTACAGCCTATTTTCAGTTAATTCATATCTCATTCAAGATTAACAAAGATACCGATGATGAATAATTTGATGTGAAAAGAGAAAAATCTCTTGACAATACTATATCAATTTGATATAAGAAGTAGCGCAGAAAGGATGGGAGTACGGCCGGTAGAGACTCGCTGACTAGGTGTGATGAAAGCGTGCAGCGGAAGAAGCGGCGTGAGTAGAGTGCTTAGTGGGCTTGAATGGCGTCTTACGGAGGGTAAGGCGTGCTGCTGGTCCCGCAATTTAAGTCCCTTCGCAAAGTCTAGGCCGATTATGTGGGAAACCGCAGGATCGAACAGGCGAGGAAAACGGCGCTTCCCCCTGCCCAAAATAGAAAAATAAACTTTAAATGCCAAAGATTAAACTAACAAGACGGGATTTCATAATGCTAAGCGGCTCACTTGCCGCTATCAGCCTTATAGGGATTTCATGTGATTCCGATAGTGAAACAGAAACACAAGGAACCCGGACAGTTTTTCTCCTCTCTGGTCGGGGTAGACGCGCATCGCAAGCAGAAAAGAAGCACTATGCAAACAGGTTATATGCTACAGAAGATGCGGCCCTCGCAGACTTACCTCATCCTGGAGCCAGACCTAGGGTTGTTATGATAACCACCAGTAAAAGCAGGTTCGTTGAACTCTTTGATAATGGAAGAAGCACGATGGTAGACCTAAGAAATATCTGAGGTCAAGGATTTAGATTTTACTTTAATTTTTTCATAAAACCGATTTTAATTACTCAATTATTATTAAAATACATATCACATCGTATATCTTAGAATTGCACCTACTCCTTGAATCTTCTTCTTGAGCTCCTGATCAACTACCAAGACAACTTCGGCCTTCTGTCCTAAGGCCTCTTCAATCGCTTCATCGACAATGTCGATAACAGGCAGTGGTTTTATGCCTTCTGGACAAAGACCTTCTCTTTCTTCCAATACCAGAAAACCAGAGTCTGGACATTTATACCCTGCTCTACCAAATCCATCTGAAACCAATAATATTCTTGCCTGTCCCCTCATCAAAGCTCTCAAGGTAGGTTCTAACCCATTAAAAGCGAGCCTCGAACCAAGCTTGTCTTCGAATTCTTCAATCAATCTCTTTTGCTTTTCTAACCTCATTGTTTCCAGTAGGTCCAGAGACTCTTCAACGAGAGTATCCGTTTTAACAAAATCAACATCGACTGTAATTGTCCCAAGCTCCCTCTCTCTGAGATAGGTATGAAGATGATTTGAAAAATCGGCTCTAAGCTGCTCTGCTCCTCCTATAATCAGCCGTTGGAACTTGTTTTCTTTATAATATTCAAATAATTTTTCAGATACATTTTTAAAATGTTGATGCATTTCATTTTCTATCATCCTCTGAAAACTATATTCACCGTAACCCTGCGCTACCCCTTCTCCACCCGCAGAAGTTGATACCCTTTGCCTAAACACACCTTCCTGGGCCTGGAACCTCGTTGTTCTCGCGGATTCAGGATGAAGGTAACCCACGATTTCTTCAGCCCTGTTTGAACTGATCCTAAATAGCCTAGCTTTCTTTCGATCAATCAGAACTACAGCGATATCACCGAACTCATCATTGATCCTGAACAGTTGCCTCGTAAGTGGAGATCTGCCAACTTCCAATCGACTCCTATAGACGAGAGGGAGTTTGAATACATCCCAAAACTCAGCCCCGCTGCAAGAAAAGATCGCTATACCTCTACAGGCTGTGATATTTGAATTAATCTCGATATGATCCAATATCTTTTTAAAATCCGAGTCGACAGATTCAATCGATTCCTTATTTAAACCTGATTTAGTAAGAGCATCCCTCTGCTCCTTAATCAGGTTTTTAAGGATTATTCTATATTTGAAATTTTCCCTCTCATTGGGACCTAATTTCAA
>DASWID010000039.1 GCA_036397855.1 Thermodesulfobacteriota bacterium
AATTCGGCTCCTTTGGCACAGGCGACGGTCAATTTAGGCTTCCCGGTGACGTGGCGGTAGACAGTGCAGGCAATTTAATTGTTACAGAAATAGACAATCATAGAGTCCAGAAATTTGATTCTAATGGCAATTTCCTTCTTAAATTTGGCTCCGTTGGCAGTGGCGATGGTCAGTTTGACATCCCCGAGTTTGTGGCGGTAGATAGCCTAAACATTATACACGTTTCAGATAGACTTAATCACCGAGTTCAATTGTTTGATCCGAGTGGTATTTTCATTTTCAAGTTTGGCTCGGCTGGCAGTGGCGATGGTCAGTTTAGTGAGGGTGCTGGCCCTTTTGGCATTGATGTGGATAAAAATAGGTTCAGAATATACGTTGCTGACACATTTAATAATCGTGTCCAGGTTTTTCAGGGTATCAGTCAGGGTGAAGGAGGAGGAGGAACGGATAAGGATGGCGATGGGGTAGACAACGAGCTTGACATTGATTCAGACAACGACGGGATTCCAAACTCTCTTGAAAGACCCGTAATGTTATCTCAATCACTCGCTGAGACTTCTCAGATATTAGAGGATGGGATTTTAGATAACCCTGATGAAGATGGGATTCCTAATGAACTCGACCTTGATTCGGATGGGGACGGTATTCCAGATGTTGTAGAGGCTGGAGGGGAGGATGAGGATGGAGACGGAATAATAGATGATTTTACCGATGTCAACGGAAATGGACTCGCAGACATAGTTGAGGAAGCATTAGGGGGCTTACCGCTTCCTTTGCCGGACACGGACGGTGACGGAGTTCCCGATTTCTTGGATTCTAATTCGGATGGCGATAGACCTACGGATGTTCGAGAGGCAGGGGGGGTTGATGACAACGGAGATGGGATTTTAGATGATTTACTTGATGAAAATGGAGACGGGCTTGCAGACAGTGTTCAAACCAGTGCAGGCGGGGAGCCTCTTCCGCTTTTAGATTTAGATGAGGACGGAGTGCCTGACTTTCAAGACAGCAACCAAGCCACTGGAGGTGAAGGTGGAGGAGGGAGCGGGGGTTGTTCTATAGCATCAGCAGGAGCAACACCATCAATTCCACTATATCTTCTGCTACTTGTTCTTGTTGTAATGAGGAGAATGTGGAGAAGGTATGGGAACAAGAATTAAAGAGATGAAGATTTGAGCAAATCCCCACTGGCTCTCTTTTTCCAAAGGAGGGAATACAAATCCCCTCTCTAACTCCTCTTTACGAAAAGGGAGAATTTTCAATCTTTTTATGCACTTTGCAATTGTCTGAGAATACTAGCATTTTTATTAAGTAGCTGGAAACAAAGCCCTGCCACCGAATACTTTATGTCAAATGAAGTAAAGTCCATTGATTCTACTATCCCCTCTACCAAAAAACATATGCGGTCTTCTGGTATCATCTCCTCTGGACTCGGTGACAATAACCACTGCTGTCCTTTTTGTGATTCAACATATGCCAGTTTTAATTCCTCCCCTCAGAGGACTTATTTCCTTGACAGCAGTTATTATAATCTATCTACTCCAATTGTCGGACAGCCTGTAGAACTACGGGGTATTCAACAGGTATTTTAATAAATAACTAGAAGTAAATCTTACAAAAAAATAGAGGCGGGATTAACGTCGCCCCTATTTTAAGGATGAATATTTTCAGGACTAAATATTTGATCCAGTCAAAAGTTTAATTTTGACCTTTTAGTTATAGGATTTAACAAGGAGGTGCAAAACATTCGTAGCAATTTGGACACCTTCCACCTGTTTTCTCCTCTAATTTCCCCACCTTTACAACCTCTATCTTAAACTCCTTCTTCGGCTTTTCAACCTCTACATTTTCCTCTTTCCGACTTGATTTTCGCTTCTTGCTTATCTTTTTCACCCTCACCCTCCTTCTCCTAATTTTAGGCAAACATTATACAATCTTTAACTATATGTCATAGCATTGCTCTCCCATTTAAACCCGGCTTGACAAAAGGGGAGCAGTACAAAAATTTGACCCCTATTTTTATATATTTTTAATTTTATTATGGCTAGGGTATGGCGAGACACTGTCGACTGACTAGGCAACAACCCTCAGAACCAGCGTCGCATGTATGCACGCCATCGACCCATTTCGCGCCGCTAAGAATCGCTTTGAACAGATTCGCATTGCTTAAGTCTGCTCCTGAAAGATCTGCGTTACGAAGTATTGCGTCACTAAGGTTTGCCCCGCTAAGATTGGCATTTATCAGTTTGGCGTCGGTAAAGTCCGCTGCAACCAGATCTACACGGCTCAAATTCGCTCCAGTCAGATCCGCACGTATAAATTTTGCCGATATTGCTCGGGAACCGTGAAAATCAACAGAGGTCATATTCGCATCAGTGAAATCAGCGTCAATGAAATCCCTAAGCTCTAGCCCCGGGTCAAATGTACTTAGATCTTGTCCCATCAGGTTAGAGCCTATAAACTTCGCCTCAATGAGCTTCGTAAACTCCAGGTTTGCTGTTGTCAAATCTGTATGACTCAAATCCGCTCCCCTAAGATCGGCGGAAAAAAACGAAGTGCCAGTCAGAATCGCCATATCTAATTTCGCACTCTTTAGATTGGCCTGGTTAAGATTTGCTCTGGTCAGATTGGCGCCGCGCAGATTCGCTCCTTCCATTTTGGTACCATTCAAAAGCGCTTCTGTCAGGTCGCAACCACTCCAGCAAACGCCGGTAAGATCCAGTAAAAAACATACATCGGTAGGCGGAGGACGAAGGGCGCAACAGCATGCTTCGGCCCGCCCCGGACTAAGGGGGCAGCATGATGTTGGGCAGGCACTTGTGCAGTCACCGGGTCCGCCACCCCCCAAGCCTGGCGGAACAGAGTCGTCCTCACCATCATCGCCGCATCCGACATAAAACATCAAGGCACTTATCACGATTATCGATGCGAGGGTGCTTTTTCTCGTCATTGGTTTCATCCTCCTACATAAAAGGTCTAATGTTCGACGTGTTCTCCAGGGAGAATTTCCTCGGTATCTCCGGAAGATTCCAACTTCAGAAAGTAATCTCCGCGGAACCATACCTCCGGCGGGATATCATGCTGCTCCACTATGATCTCGTATTTACCCGTAGCCGGTATGGTCAAATTCATTTCAATTGGAACATCCTCTGTTATCTCCTCATTGAGAGGACTGCCGCTTTCTGCATTGCGAAGTATTAAAGTAGCCTGTGATCCCAGATGCCCGGTTGACGGGTTTTCTACGTGCCGGAGCGTTATTTCATCCCCCTCGGTCGCATCGAAACTGAAGGTATCCCCGGTCAGGCCTGCCCGGCCTCGCATCGTCCCCCAGAGCAGCATTCGCGACAGCCGATGCAAGAACAGGAACACCTAAAGCGGCACCAGTTTGCCTGACCTCGAAACCTGACCCGACCTCAACAAAGTCTACTGTAACAGTATTACTGCTTAATTCTAAAGTCAAACTTATGGTTATACAAGCCCCGAGGACCAGCACAGATAAGTTCCCCGGCGAAATCATTCTCATCTTGAAAGAAACACTCCCATTTGCCATATTGACTTCCAATACCGTCTGAGGCAGTGTAAAAATGCGTCCGTTCTACGGGTGTCGTGAAATGGTGCAAACCCGTGCTCCTAAAAGCGGGTCCTGTGCATATCCAGCAATACTTGCTTACGGCAGTTCCGAAGAACTTGTCTGTAAGGTAAACTCGACATCGCCTCCTCTTACATCCCTCAACGGGAATAAAGTCAGAAAGTAAAGTGGTAAAACATAAGTTATGAGTAGTTTTGTTTTACTCATTCCAAATCCCTCCTTAGATTTTTTGTATACGATTATAAACTCTAATTTAGGAAAATCCAAAAAGCGCAGAAGCAGAAGTAAAATAAAAGAATAGGGGTCAGACACCGTCTTACATATTATTTGTCAATTAATTTTTAAAGAATATTCAGGATCAAACGGCACCTTGTTCTTAAGTACTCCGTAAATCAAATGAACCAATTTCCTCATTGCAGCGCCAACTAATAAGGCATAGCTCCCCTGAATTTCTTGATGGGAGAGCTATGCTTAAAGAGCTAGTGAGGATTAATAAAGGGGACGTGATAGTATGAGAGGTGACTCCTCATAATCTGTTAGAATTGGATTATAAATATAGGTATAAATATAGGGACAGACGTGCCTATTTACCTTCTTCTTCTAATCATCCTAAACCCAATTGCAAATACTGGGACTAAAGGAATAAGTATATTTATAAAAGCCGTACCAGCCTGAGCAGAGCCTCCAATAGTGCAACCTCCATTGCTATCCCCTTGTAGATCGACGATAGTCGGTTGTACTGTAGGTGTGGCCGTTGGAGATGGTGTAGGAGTAGGGGTGGGTGTGGGAGTAGGGCTAGGGGTGGGTGTTGGGGTTGGAGTCGGTGTAGGTGTGGGTGGTGGTTGGACAACTGATTGCACTGCTGCAAAAGCATCTATTCTTCCGGAACCAAAAGTATTATCTGTTCCCGGAGGCCCTAAATCCACAGCCGTATTTCTCAATGCGTCTGAAACCTCTGAAGGAGAGAGTTTTTCATATGTGAGCATTGATCCAGATTTTGCCATAGATAGGTTTTCTTCGGCCTCTAATAAAAGCGCTGCCACTCCTGCGGCATGAGGAGCAGCCGCGGAAGTTCCAAAGAAGGGGACTGAAAAATCACCTGCGCCAGTAATTGAAACACCATCAGGTGCAACCAATTCCGGTTTCAATCTGCCGTCATTGGTCGGGCCTCGAGAGCTATAAGGTCTTATTTCATCTATACTTTGCAGAACTCCCAAGCCACTCGCGCCAATGGAAAGTACTAAATCGGCATCACTGTTATTTGCAATACTACTTTCAGGTACAATAAATTCATCAAGACTGGGGAGACCCAGAACAAACAAATCCAACTCCCTTGGCTCGGCATTGCCGATTCCTAGAAACTTGAGAGAATCAAAGATTACTATACCAACTGTTAGAGGATCTAACCCATTATTCGTTACTCCTATGAATTCGGCTGGATTATCATCACCATCTTGAGGATTAATGGAAAAGAAGGTGGTCAATAATACGGATAGAATAAAGTCGTCCGATGAGCTTGGATCGGCAGGGCCGATTAGTGCAATATCATAATCGTTATCCGCGGCGCCAAATGGATCATCCCACTGGAGAACAATTCTAACATCAGCACCGGCGGGTATAGTAACATCTAGTGTCTCCCCAGCTAGATCATTGAATGGCTGTCCAAGGCTTTCATCAAATTCATGAAATCCATCGGTATCGGTATCGGTAAACATTCCCTGATAATGACTCAGAGCATCATTTCCGACTGCTATGAAATTCGCCACTCCCGCGAGTGCCGAATCCGTGCTCTCCTGTGAAACAGCACTCGAGCCATCATATGGGCCAGCATTATAAAAGGCAATATCATCTGCAATTATGTCTACGACTTCGGTAAGACATCTTCTTGCTCTCCTATGCTCTAAATCAGAACCTAATCCAGGCGCAAAGAAAAGTTCCGCTCCGGGTGCTACATCATGGATGATCTCTGCCATTGCCGTGCCTTCTGCCCCTGTAGTCACATCAGGCCTGGCACCTGGTGTTGATGTCACAGGAGAAAATCCCGGGCATGGATCATCGATACTTATACCTCCGCCAGTTAACGGAGAGGAAGGTATATTAACACCACCCGATGCCAAATCCCCACTTCCTATGCTCTCTGTGAGGCCATTAATTCCATCTGATATGACTCCTACTTTTACACCTGTTCCAGCTACCGCAAAAGTCTCCCTCGCCTCATCTGCGCCAAGTACAGCATCTCCTTCTGTTTGAACTGAACCCGCATTAGTAAAGCCATAATTTGGCAAATCAATGAACTTAACAAAAGGCAATTCTGATATATGATCGATGTTGTCTGGTTTAACCCCCCCCTGGACTAAATTTAGCGATTTATCATATATTTCAATATTTACTCCTTCGCTTTTTAGTTTCTCTAAGTTTTGCTGGTTTAATTCATAAAGAGTGATGTAGACTCGAGCCATTCCCTCCTGATCATATTTAACAGCATCTCTTGCGAAAGATAGGGGTTCAATTTTCTCTGACTTGAGAGATTGAGTTTCCGCACTTTCACTCCTCAAAGCATTGGAAAGTGCAGATGAAATTTTCGTGTCTTCTTTTGATCTGGTAATCAAGTTATCGGCATCGCTTGAAAGAGCGAAGGCTAAAGATAACGTACCTAAGAGAATTATTGATTTAATCATTTTTCCATCCCTCCCTTAATTTGATACTCCATATGGAGGTAAATCGATGGATTTAACATATGGAAGTCCGCTAATTATCTTTATCTTGCTGGGTAATGCCCAACCCTGAACCAGTTTCTGCTTATTATCATATATGTCGATGGTTACACCGTGTTTCTTGAGATCCTCTAGCCTGGATTCATCGATCTCATGTAATTGGATGTAAATTTGTATTTCTCCTTGTTCATTAATCCGTGCGGATTTGTCAACAAAAGTTAAGACTTGCTCTTTGTTTTGTGTGTCTGATTCTAATTCTTCTATGACACTATGGAGGCTGGATGAAATTTTTCGTTCGGTTTTCTTTTCTCCTGTGGAATTGTTACCTTGCGAGCAAGAAGAGATTAGTATTATAATGACAATAAAATACGAAAAGATTGATGGGCACATAATATATCGATCAAATTATTTGCGCACTGACGGATTTTTTGCAGCAAGAGAGACCGTAGAAATTAAAATGGGCAGAAAAATATTATAACAGTATAAGTCCAAGGAAACCGTACTCGTACAGGAAGGCAAAAAGTAATGTTTAATATGAGAGAAAACTACCCCGTCCATTTCCACTTAGCCTCTGAAATTTTTTATCTAACTATAACCCCTACAATATTTAAAAGTCAACTAAAACTCTTCAGATTAGATTATTAGGATTATCCCTGAGACAGTAATAACAGTAGAAGGTAAAGAAACTCAAATTATATGGTATAGATTAGGCTATGCAGGGTTGCGTCCCCTTTTCCTTCTTGGAGGATATTTTATTGGACAACCTTGAAAGACACGTCTAAAAGATAAACAGTTTAATGATATGCACGGATATGCTTATCTTTTTTCCATCTCCTATTCCCTAGATATATGAGGTAGTTTCTCCGTAACGATATATGTGCCTTTCTTGACTTTATCCATTTCCTATTGCCAAGGTATTTAAGAAAAGCTCTTGTTGTTGCTACCATCATATAATAATAGAAGTTTTCAAATATAAAAGTCAAGGGGATCATTTTTAAAAATTACCTAACGGTGCGTTCGGAGAGACCACCCCACATTCTCGCAAATATTAGCGGGACACGAATGTCCCGCCTATCGGGGTTTGTATAGATGCTCATTCGACTGGCGGGGTTTTCCAACACCGCATGAACACCAGAGCTGCCCTCAGCCGTGAGATAATCGAAGGATCGAACGTTTGAGGAGTTATGCCCTAGGTATCATCGTACTTCGACTCCGGTCGGTCCTGGTGCTTGACTTGGCTCAGCACAGTTACTTCGACTCCGCTCAGCACAGGCACTTCGACAGTTCGACAAGCTCACGGCTCAGTGTTAACGGATTTATGCTCATTTATACTCACTTAATATTGTAATGTAAGTCTAATCCGTGCATCCTGAGCCTGTCCTGAGTTGAATCGAAGGGCCCAGTCGAAGGATGATGAATTAAACGGGGTACCCTTTTGTTTTTTCTTTCTTCAATAGAGTTCGTCCCGAATTACCTTATAATTCTGAACATCGACTTCGTAAATCGTTCTTAAGGTATCGCATCGCGACATATCTTCGTGACTTTGCTCAAGACAAGTTTTGTAAGCTTCCTTAGAAGTTTCCATATCGCTACCTGCTCTGTTTAATGCTGGATTACAGCCGATGAGCGACAGGGCAAAAATTACACTTAACAGCAACAATTTATTCATTCTCCCTCTCCTTTATGTTTATAACAAATGATATCATAGATAATTCAGAATTTCATACAGTTTCATTACTGTCCAAATTATCTGAATGTAAACATAGCAACCAAATTAAAAAGGGGACGCAGATCCTCATTATATCTTAACTAAGGAACTGTTAAAATTTAGGTCGCAGCTCCACATTGAAGTAGTTTGTAATAAGTATAAACTAACAGGAAGAAATTTGATCTAATAACAAACCCAAAAATACACAAAAGTTCAGGATAGCATTCTTATTTTAACTTTTATAACATTGTATAAAATATTGAAGGTACTTACCGGGAGATCTGAAATAGGATATCGGTAAAGTAAGAAAAGCTATGATTCAAACTCAGGATCGTTAAGAAAGGACAAGTTTCTTAGCAATATTATATCGACAGATCCCTGAAGACAGCTCCAAAGGAGGCTAAGAGTTGAAGAAACTGTGGCTACTGAAACCAAATAGCAATCTACCGTCTGAGAAGAACCCCTGGAATCCATGGTTCGGCAAATGCTTTGGATTCCTGATCTGTGCCGAAAACGAATTCCAGGCCCGTAAAATAGCTAATGGTAATGGCGGAAATGAAGGTAGTGTTTGGCTCGACCCACGTGTATGTACATGCATAGAGTTGACACCAGGCAATGTTGAAGAGGGAGTAGTACTGATGGATTTCCGTTCAGGATAGGAATCATGTGTGGAAGATTTACCCAACATAATGAAGAAGATGAATTTGAAGACCGTTTTAATTTCACCAATCCGGCTGGAATCTTATTCAAGAAGAGATTCAATATCGCACCGTCTCAAAATGTCCCAGTAGTAGTTGTAGAAGAAGATAACAGGCTGCTCAAATTGATGCGATGGGGATTGGTACCTTTCTGGGCGAAAGAGCCCTCAATAGGGCATCGGATGATCAATGCGAGAGCTGAAACCATTGCAGAAAAAGCAAGCTTTAAAAATCCCTTAAAGAAAAAAAGGTGTTTGGTATTGGCGAGCGGATTTTATGAGTGGATAAAAACTCAGAAGAAAAGTACAAAAACACCACTATACTTTAGACTCAAAAATAAAGAGCCCTTCGCCTTCGCAGGTCTATGGGATGAATGGAAACAGCCGGATGGCGACAAACTCTTATCATTCACAATTATAACAACGGGTCACAATGAATTGATGAAGCCAATCCACGATAGGATGCCAGTAATACTCCATCAAAAGGATGAAAACACGTGGCTCGACCCTGAGCTAATGGATTTTGATAGGCTTACCCCACTGTTAAAACCTTACCCATCCGACCTGATGGAAGCATATGAAGTATCGACTATAGTTAACTCACCCAAGAATGATATACCTGAATGTATTAAACCTGTAGAAAAGTAAACTAGTAAACCAGTTTTATGAGGTTCTATCCGTTTCATTTATTCCCAAGTTTAAGGGCGCAACCGTAAATAGTGACCTGGCACATCTTTGTGTCACCCTCGAAAAACGTAGAAGTCATTGACTTAAAAGTACCAATGATGGATAAAACATCTCCACCATTTATCCTATCAAAAACCCGTTTGCTGGGCGGAGGATTACAGACACATTGCACAACATAACTAGCTGTAACAAATTCTGCAGTAAACGTTCCCTCTTCTGCATCAGAGCAAATCGAAGGTATCTTTCTTTTGCTGGTTACCTTAATCGATGTTTCAATCGTTTTACCCTCATATAAATCGTCGGCTATCATTGGCTCATCTGAATATTCCTCACATGTCTGCTGTAAAGACGGGATTTTAACCGTACCCTCTCCTGCCCAAATCGGAATTGGAAATATTAAAATTACAAATACCCATATAACTGGAAACAATATACCCCCTCGTATTGTCATATTATTTTAAAACCCCCTGGAATTCCTACATTTAGATCTTAACAGATTACTCCTGATGTCTTATAGCATAAAATAGAGATTGTTTCACCCGTGAGTAAATTCACTCTATTCAGGATATACTTAATAGTGTAATTAGCAATAAAGAAGGGAATAACCCTAGAGCAAGCAGGGTATCAGAACATAAACAAACAGTCCCTTCGGCAAATTGCAAGGAGTCCTGAGTGTTGAGAAATGACGAAAGTTCGAAAGGCCGAAGCAACCTAAAACAGGAAAAAAAGACGGGATTGCTTCGGGATAAAACTCCTCGCAAAGACGTAATGGCATCAAGCCTGGATTCCCACTTACTCCCCACAAGCAACATGCGGGGACAGGCCTTGTCGCAGATTAGGCTCTTGTTGTCATGCCCGAGGACCTTAATCGGGCATCCATACTTTTTTCTGGATTCCCGCTTACAATCCGCGGGAATGACAGGTCGTGAGATTGCCAGTCATCGCGAGGACATCGAAGCTATCTCATCCACCTAGGTGGACTGAAAAACATTGTAGCAAGCTACAGGGAATTTGCTAGTTTAAGCATGTGCATAAAATTCCATTCCAACATTCTAATCCTTGCATGCGGAGTTTTATTCCTATATTTGGCTCCTCATCATACAAATGCAAAAGACATTTATAAGTGGATTGATGAAAATGGAAATGTTCATTTTACAGATAATCCCTCACTCATTCCAAAAGAAAAAGCAGTAGAGGTAGAAAAAATTGAGAAGTTGAACCACAGACGTTCAGAAAATCAATTTAAATCCGACGTGCCAACCGGCACACCCTCTGATGATTTGGTGAAAAGCGTTGAAGAAGATTTAGAAAGTGATAAAGAAAAAGCTATAAGAGAATACTGGCGCAGCCGCGCACTCGAGATTGACAACAAAGAAGAAAGGGTATTGGAAGATATTTCGCTTACAAAAGAGCTAATAACATATAAGAAGAGAGAAGTAGATTACCTGCTCATAAATGGATACTCAGCAGATCGGTCAATATTCGAGCTCAGAAATCTTGAAGACAGGCTAAAGCACCTTGAATTCAATCTGGGTCTTATAAAACCCGAAAGGGAGAAACTACAAGACGAAGCGCGTCAAGCAGGCGTACCCCCTGGTTATTTGAGACCATGAAATCGTATATGACAAGAAGTGGGTATGAGTGTTTTCGTATGATTGAATCACAGGCATCTTTTTGGCTTAATCATGCTTTTTATACTCTTGTTCAAACCTCTTAGCCAATTCCTCGGCCTTTTTGTCATAAGCCTCAGGATCATCCCAAGACTGACGAGGGTCGAGCAGCCCTTCATTGCTCGAGGATATGAGGCTGGTACGAGAAGATTATGTAGACTCATTTCTTACGTTACATCATACAGATTCGTTTAAGGGGTAAGAGGATTAGCAAATTGATTTTGAGCCATAGTAATGCAAATAACAATTACCAAACTCCAATTAACAACCGCTGATATTCGAAATTGAGGATTTTGTATTTGTCTCTGACTTGGCGCTTGTTCATTTGCAACGCCGATCATTCAGAAACTACTTCCCAGCTTTCTGGAGACCGCCAAAGACTTGATAGTATCAATTCCCGGATGAAGATAAGTTCCTTCGGCAACTTATCGTATAACTTAATAAATAGCTCCTCGTGAGAAAGAATCTCCTCGTTCCATTCATCACGATCCACCGCCATTAATTTCTGGAATTTCCTGCGAGTGAAGTTTTTCAATCCACGCCAGTCGATATCTTCGTAACGAGGAACCCGCCCGATGGGATTTTCAACACCGTGAGCACGACCATTGGCGCGGCCCACAATCCATTTCAATACTCGCATATTTTCTCCGAACCCCGGCCACAGGAAATTACCATCGTCATCCTTGCGGAACCAGTTGACTCCGAAAATACGCGGTGGATTAGAAATCTTCCTTCCAAAATCCAACCAATAGTTAAAATAATCACCCATGTGATAACCACAGAAGGGCAACATCGCAAAGGG
>DASWID010000040.1 GCA_036397855.1 Thermodesulfobacteriota bacterium
AGGGGAACAAATGCTTTGAATTTCGCTACAAAAGAGAGACTTTAAAATTATTTCTGGACCTATGCCGCTTGGATCACCCATTGTGATTCCAATTGTCGGCTTTCCGTCTGATTTAACACCTCTTTTTTCCTGCATGTTACTCAAGGTTTATCACGCTCAAAATAAATCTTAACCGAGTTCCGAATCATATAAAAAAATCCCGTTTAATAAGACGATAAATCGTCATCCAGGATGCATGATTCACGATGCATGATTCATGATACGGGGAGACTATCCATCGAGCTTGAAGAGCTCTTTTGCATTGGAAGTCGTTATCTCGGCTATCTTCTCATATGACGTCCCTCTTAATTCAGCTATTTTTTCAGCAACATACATGACATAGGCAGGTTCATTTCTCTTGCCCCTGAAAGGAACGGGAGCCAGGTAGGGTGAGTCGGTTTCAATCAGCATTCTATCAAGGGGAATCCTTTTTGCTGCATCTCGCGCGTTTTCCGCATTCTTAAAAGTAACGATTCCAGAAAATGAAATGAAAAAACCGAGGTCGATAAACCCTTTCGCAGTTTCATAATCACCCGTGAAACAATGAATCACCCCTCGAGCATTCGAAAAATCTGGCTTACGTAAGATATTTAAGACATCCTCGAAGGCTTCCCGGATATGTATAATAACAGGTAGATCGAATTCGATTGATAGCCCGATATGATTCGTGAAAGATATAATCTGTAATTCCCTGCTTGAATGCGAGTAATGGTAATCAAGTCCAGTTTCGCCTATAGCCTTGACCCTTTTTTCACTGACGAGATTCGCCAATTGAGCGAGCACACTCTCGTTAAAACACGAAGCCCCATGCGGATGGATTCCAACCGCGGAATAAACTGTGAGGAAAGAATTAGAAATTTCGATAGTTCTTCTTGAAGAATCCAGGTCCGAGGAAACGGCAACTACAGTTTCGACACCATTTTTAAATGCCCGCTCTAAAACCTCCGAAATAGAGTCAACGACGTCCAAATGGGCATGCGTATCGACTAAAACAACCCTATTCGTCATCCTCTGTTTTCAAAAGCTCAAGAGTGGGTTTTGAACTCTGTCCTTTCTCTATGCCTAACTTTTGATCGCCCGTCCCTCTTTCCTTGTCTTTAAGAAGATCCCTTAACTCATCCATAAATTGGTTCACATCTTTAAATGATCTATAAACGGAGGCAAATCTTACGTAGGCGACTTCATCAATCTCATAAAGTTTCTTTATTACCCTCTCTCCGATTTCCTGGCTTTCCACTTCTCTTTCTCCCCTTTCGTGAAACTCCCGCTCTAATTCGGATATAAAATCCTCAATGACATTGATACTTATCGGTCTCTTTTCACACGCCTTGATCATCCCAGTCGTGATCTTAGTCTTATCAAATGATTCCCTGCTGCCGTCTTTCTTTATTACCATCAGGCTGAAATCTTCTACTTTTTCATAGGTAGTAAAACGCCTCCCGCAATCAAGGCATTCCCTGCGTCTCCTTATAGACTCACCTTCCCTGTTTAATCGAGAGTCTATGACCTTATTTCTTTGACCTGTGCAGTAAGGGCATTTCATTCAGTTTATGTCTATATATTGGGAAATTACTACAAAGTTCCTTCACGTATTCCTTAATTCTTGTCAGCACTCTCTCGTTACCTGTATTATTTAGAGCCTCTTTTATCAAGCCTGCGATAATTTCGATTTCACCCTCCTTCATCCCCCTCGTGGTCAAGGCAGGTGTACCAATCCTAATTCCGCTAGAAATTGCAGGTGGCCTGGGATCAAATGGCACAGCATTTTTATTTATGGTTATACCGGCGGACTCCAGGGTTTCCTCAGCTAATTTGCCTGTCAGCTCAGTTCCCCTGAGATCCACAAGCACAAGGTGCGTGTCTGTGCCGCCGGAAACCAGTTTGAACCCATCACTCGACAAGCAATCACCCAATTTCTTTGCATTTTTTACGACTTGTTTCTGATAGTCGATAAACTCTGGTTGCAGCGCCTCCTTGAAAGCCACCGCTTTTGCTGCTATGATATGCATCAATGGCCCACCCTGTGTTCCAGGAAAAACCCTGCTATTTATGATTTTTTCCTGCTCCTTTTTCATCATCACCATCCCGCCCCTTGGACCTCTAAGTGTTTTGTGAGTGGTAGTTGTAACGAAATCACAGTGTGGAATCGGATTAGAGTAGAGTCCCGCGACTACCAGGCCTGCAGGATGAGCAATATCAGCCAAAAGTAATGATCCGCTTTCATCAGCTATTTCGCGAAATCTTTTGAAATCGATATCCCTAGGATAGGCACTCCACCCGGCTATGATAAGCTTTGGATTGTTTTTGATTGCCAGATCCCTCACCTCATCATAGTCTATCAGATTGTTATCCTCTCTAACGCCATAGGGGATCACATTATAAAGTCTGCCAGAGAAATTCACCGGGCTCCCGTGTGTTAGATGCCCACCATGTGCCAGATTCATACCAAGAACAGTATCTCCAGGCTCTAAGGCGGCAAAATAGACGGCCATATTTGCCTGAGCGCCAGAATGGGGTTGCACATTCACCGCATCGGCTCCAAAAAGTCTCTTTGCCCGATCTATAGCCAATGATTCGGCAACATCAACAAACTCGCAACCTCCATAATATCTCTTTCCTGGTAGACCTTCAGCATACTTGTTAGTAAGAACAGACCCCGCCGCCTCCAGAACCGCATCGCTAACATAGTTTTCAGAAGCGATAAGCTCCAGTCTCCATTCCTGGCGTTCAATTTCATGCTCAATTGCATCAGCAACTTCAGGATCGACACTTTTTAGGTTTAACATTTAAATCTCCGCCGAAGAGTCCCAGTACATGGTATATCAATTTATAATCTTATTCAAGCTGGCAAAAATAATAAAAATATGTATCAATAATGTAGTAAACTTAAATGTTCGAAAGGATTCGATCAAATTTCAAGAAAGCGATTTTCTTTGACTTTGGAGACACATTAGCCTCGACAAATCCCGCTTATTTGATTAGGCTCGCCTTGGCGTTTAGGGATTGCGGATACAATGTTTCAGATGCTGATTTTGAGAGGGCTTATCTAGAGACTGATTATGAAATACATAAAAAGTACCTGGAAAGAGGGGCAATCTCTCCTTTGGAATACAGAGAATGGTTTTTCCCTAAACTATGCAGACGCCTTTCACTGGAAGGGGAGACTAAAATCATTCGGGAGGAAATAAGGATAGCCCTGAGAGAGATAAATTACACAAGGTCTGCCCTTCCGGGAGCTATTGAACTTATTCAGCTATTAAAAGATAGGGGGTTGACCCTCGGTATAATCTCAAATAATGACGGGACAACTCAAGAGAAATGTGAAGAAGTGGGAATAAAGAACTATTTTGATATAATAGCAGACTCCACAAATCTGGGCTTTGTTAAACCCGATTCACGTATTTTTCAATTTGTACTCGAAAAGCTGAATATATCACCAGCGGACGCACTACATATAGGTGATTTATACGGCTCAGACGTGCTTGGGGGACGAAATGCTGGATTAGATGTAATATGGTTAAACAAAAGACGGATCGAGAAGCTAGATGAGACTCAGATTTTAGAGGTCAAAAACCTGTCAGAAATCGTTAAACAGTTAGGAACTTAAATACTCAGGAATTGCTTATATCCGCAATTCACTGGATATATGATCAGGATGCACGATGCATGATGCAGGATGCGTGATTCGTGTTAAATAATTTATCTGGTATCCTGAATCTTGCATCCTGTATGTTGAATCATTTTTTTAGCTTCGTGTTAATTCGTGGCTGAACAACCGTTTTATGAAAGGCGAGATCATTGTCATCGGAGCAAGGGAAAACAATCTAAAAGATATCAACGTGTCAATTCCCTGGCACAAATACACCGTGATTACAGGTCTGAGCGGCTCAGGAAAATCATCTCTGGCACTTGATACGATATATGCTGAGGGCCTCAGAAGATACGTCGAATGTCTATCCACCTATGCCAGGCAATTCTTGGAGCGAGTTGACAGGCCAGATATGGACGACATCAGAGGACTTCCTCCGTCAATAGCCATTGAGAGCAGAAATCAGGTCAAAAGCTCGCGCTCCACTGTAGGTACTACGACCGAAATCTACGACTATCTCAGACTCCTCTTTGCAAAGATTGGAAAGATTTACTGTCCTGATTGTGGAAAAGAAGTAAGAGATCATTCCCCACAAGCAATCCTAGATGAACTTCTTGAAAAATACGAAGGCAACAGAGCGACGATAACGCTTCCACTTAAAGAAAGGATTGATTTAACCCCTGACGACCTACTCATGAAGGGCTTTATCAGGATCCTTAAGGATGGGAAATTATTTGAGGTTGAGGGTCTAAAAAAAATACCCGAAGGCTCGGAAATTGTCGTAGATAGAGTAGAGATAAAAGAAGAATACAGATCCAGGATTATAGACTCCCTTGAGCTAGCGTTTCGTGAAAGTAAACAAGTCAACATACATATACTCAATGGTGAAATCCTCAAGTACTCAAAAGGCCTCGAATGTCCTTACTGTAAGATTCAGTTTAACAATCCAACTCCCCTACTCTTCTCATTTAACAGTCCTCAGGGAGCCTGCTCCGAGTGTAGGGGATTTGGAAACATTCTGCAGGTTGATCCAGATCTGGTTGTTCCAGATCCTGAAAAGAGTCTTGCGGAAGGAGTAATTGAGCCATTTACAAAACCTTCATTTAAGAATCGTATGAGAAAGTTGTTGCAATTTGCCATGGAAAATGGAATTGATATAAACACACCCTACAATAAAATTCCCAATGTGGGAAAAGAGCTCTTATTTAATGGAAATGGCTACTTCCCTGGCATATTTGGATACTTCCGAAGACTGGAAGAGAAAAACTACAAGCTCCATGTGAGGGTATTTCTGAGCAAATATAGGTCTGCCTTCAACTGCGATAGCTGCAATGGGACTAGGCTGAGGAAGGAAGCATTGTGGGTGGAATTAGCCGACAAAACAATTTCAGACCTCACAAAACTACTCATAAAGGATCTGAAATCTTTCTTTGACAGAATTCAACTTACAGATTATGAGGAGCATATATCAAATGAAATACTAAAACAAATAAGATCGAGAATTGATTTTTTAATCAAAGTCGGGTTGGAGTACATAACATTATCCAGAATGACAAAAACGCTGTCCGGCGGTGAAGCGCAAAGGGTCAGCCTGGCTTGCCAGCTAGGGTCACGCCTTACGGAAACACTATATATAATGGATGAACCATCTATAGGTCTTCATCCGAGAGACATCAACCGACTGATTTCAATAATCAAGGAGTTAAGGGATCGAGATAATACGGTTATAGTGGTAGAACATGATTTTGAGATGATCAGGTCTGCTGATTACATCATCGAACTTGGTCCCTTATCAGGAAAAAGTGGAGGTAGAATTGTAGGTACCGGTTCTCTGGAGGAGTTTCTCAATAATAACAACAACTCCATTACGAATTTATATATGAAAAATGAATTATCCATTCCGCTGCCTGGGAAAAGGAGAAAAGCCGGCACCAAACAATTAAGAGTCATTGGCGCATCTGAGAATAACCTTAAGGACCTAACCGTCTCTTTCCCACTCGGGACTATGATTTGCGTTACCGGCGTTTCAGGCTCTGGAAAGAGTTCGCTTATAAACGATGTTCTGTACTCCGCCCTCGCCAGAAAATTCAATGGGGAAATTGAGAAGATTGGCAGATTTAAAGAGATTAAAGGCATCTCATATATATCAAACGTTGTAATGCTTGATCAATCACCAATTGGCAAAAGCTCCAGATCAAATCCCGCCACCTACATAAAGGCATACGATGAAATAAGAAATATCATGGCAAATACATGGGATGCGAGAAGAAAAAGATTCTCTCCCTCATATTTTTCATTTAATGTTTCCGGAGGACGATGCGAAAAATGTGAGGGAGAAGGAAGGCAAAAGGTTGAGATGCACTTTTTAGCCGACGTCTATGTAACCTGTGAGGAATGTAATGGAAAGAGATTCAAGAAGGAAGTGCTGGAGGTAATGTATAAATCCATGAACGTCGATCAGATCCTCGACATGACAATCGACCACTCTATCAGTTTCTTCACCGGTGAGCCGGCGCTTCTCAGAAAACTTAAAATCCTGCAGGATGTCGGACTCGGGTACCTGAGGCTTGGACAGCCTGCACCCACACTTTCTGGAGGAGAAGCGCAGAGGATAAAGATAGCCAGGGAACTCAGCAGAAAGAGTGGAAAAGACATCATTTATATACTGGATGAACCAACGGTTGGATTACACACTGATGACATAAAAAAGCTCCTGAAGGTATTGAATAAGCTCGTGGATACAGGTAATACGGTGATAATAATTGAACATAACCTCGACTTAATTAAAACCGCTGACCATGTCATAGACCTCGGGCCCGAAGGTGGCGAAGAAGGAGGCTACATCGTGGCCGAGGGAACCCCTGAAGAGATTGCTAAAGTGAAAGAATCATACACCGGTCGATACCTACAGAAGGTTTTGCAATAAAGTACATCTAGAAGCAAACTTCGATGCTAACGTTTTTCCATTATCATCTTCATGCCTCGCTTTGGGCGGATCGTAATAAGGGCTTTGGGTACAATCGTCTGGCCTGGTACAAGGTGCATTTTCCACTTTGATGCAATTGTAGCTATGAGCATCATCCCCTCCATCCACGCAAATGATTCGCCTACACAGCGTCTTGGACCTCCACCGAATGGGAAGTATGCAAATTGCGGAAGAGACGAGCCCTGATCCTGGGTCCAGCGCTCGGGATCAAACTTGAAAGGATCGGGAAAGAACCTGGGGTCATGATGGACTACATACTCACTCATATAAATATCTGCACCACTTGGAACAACATATCCATCTACCTGATAATCTTCAATCGCACGGCGAACAACTGTCCAGGCAGGTGGATAAAGGCGCAAGGATTCTGAAAAAACCATTCTAGTAAAGACGAGTTTCTGTAAATCATCTACCGCCGGCAAACGTTCACCCAAAACAGAATCGATCTCATCGTGAAGCTTTTCCTCTACATCAGGATGTTGTGATATTAAGTACCATGTCCAGACGAGAGAATTCGCAGTACTTTCCTGTCCCGCCAAAAAGAGGGTCATTGCCTCATCACGAACCTGTACATCAGTTAGACCCTCTCCGCCTTCTTCGTCCTGAGCCCAAAGCAACATTGAGAGAAGGTCATCTTTATCTTCTTTACTTCTTCTTCGCTCTTCGATTAAATGGTAGACAGTATTATTGAGTGTCTCCAAGGCGTTAAAAAACTTGCGTGTACCTGGTAAGGGAACTTTATCCAGATATTCCGAAAGTGGAAAAAGCATACGTGGGAATTGATTGACAATTGTTGTTAGAGATTTACCAATGTCGTCCGCCCCGGATCTAATTTCAGCGCCAAAAAGGGTCTTTGCAACTATTGCCAGGGTCAGGCGCATCATTTCCCTGTGTATATCCACGACTTCACCGTTTTCCCAATTGTCTCCGATTCTTGATGCAAAACCAGTCATCGCATCGGCGTAAGCGTTAATCCTCTTACGGTGAAATACTGGCTGTATAATTCTCCGCTCCCTTAGATGGGTTTCACCCTCGCTTGTAAGAAGGCCCTCCCCCAGAACAATTTTCGCTCTCTGAAGCGCCCTACTCTTCTGAAAATTCCTGTGGTTTGTTACCAGAACGTCCTTAATATAGTCAGGGTGACTGAGCAGATAAACAGGCCTTGCTCCAAGCCTGAAATATGCTATATCCCCGTATCTCTGTGCGGTCCTCAGTAAAAATCCAAGCATATCAAGGAAATAATCGAACAGAGACCCCACAATCGGCAATCCTCTCGGACCGGGTGGAACGGAATTCCTACTCATACATGTAACCTTCTTCTGAGAAATATTTCTTTCTACGACTTTAGAATCAATGATATTGATAAACTTGGCGGGTGTCAATCATTAACAACCCCAGCTTTAACCTGATAACCCGCTGTAGCCTGGTAAAACGTTTCCGTTGTCGAGAACAGCTCGGCCTGCCTGCCTGAGTCCTTCGACCTTCAACCTCGCTCAGGGCCGGGATGCACCGGTAAGAACCTTGACCCCAACGCGATAGGCGGGACATTCTTGTCCCGCATTCTAATGGAATAATTTTCTCTATATCCGAGGTTGGAAAACCCCGGCTATCGGATGATTTTTGTACATTTTCAAAACCCCTCAGCCTTAACCTGTCCTGAGGGACTGATGGCCTCATCAGCCCATATACTTTTCTTCAAGATTGAATTGAAAAATTTAGATTCATGCGTTCAAACTGAACCTGGTCGGCCGGCTACCACAGTCCATTAGGAGCATCTAACGAACCATCCCCGACAAAGACTGTATAAAATCCCGTTCACACTGAGTAGTGAGCTCGTCGAACTATCGAAGTGTGAAAACCTTTACATCAAACCCCCCAGACTGACTCTTGTGCCTAGTAGTGACCCCTGAGTCTAACCGAAGGACCTGTCCTGAGTGTAATTCGAAGGATCGAAGGATGATGCTGTAGAATGAAATCGAGTAATTGCACCCTTCGACAGGCTCAGGGGGATCGGGTAGTTTCGACCCTAATATACATCGATCGGAACAATTAAACGGATTCAAATAAAATCAAATTCAGTTTCCCCAAAGTCGATATAAAACCGTTCCACTGAGCACTTCGTCCTGAGTTGCGTCGAAGGGTCAGTACAGGCCCAGTCGAAGTGCGAGCGTTTCTATGGAAGGATAGTGAGGAGGGATTTATCGACATGAAGTATTGGAGTTGGTCGGATTAGGAAGGAGATGGAAAAAGACGCAGGACTACAAGGACAAATGAGTGGCATGACAAGAGAACTTGATAAACAAATAATCAAATAAACAAAGACCCATTCCTTTGACATTATTCTACCTGTCTTATTTCACCTATTGAATTAGGGAAGCGTTTTGATTACAATCCAAAAAGGGCTAAGGTTTTTCCATAAATTTTCGTAAAAGGAGTTTTCTAATGTCTAGTCGCAGGAAGGTAACGTTTCAAGATGTTTTAGATATGATTGAATCATTACCAGAAGAACAACAGGAAAATCTTATTGCAATTACTCGACGCCGACTCATTGAGCACAAAAGAGAAGTGCTGGCTGAGCGTATCAATGAAGCAAGAGAGGAATATAGGCTGGGAAAAGTGCGCCGTGGCACAGTAGGTGACCTCATGAAAGAGATCTCTGAATGAGAACGCTCATATGGGGTAAAACATTTCTCAAAGCTTTCAAGAGGACCGTCAAAAAACACCCGGAGCTAAGGAATGATATTGAAGAAACGTTGAAACTTTTGGCAAAAGACCCTTTTGATGCCCGGATTGCAACGCATAAACTCAAAGGTACACTATCTGGTTCCTGGGCATGTAGCATTGGATATGACCTACGTATAGTCTTCGAGTTTGTCAAGAACACCAGTGACAAAGAGGATGATATATTCTTGATTGAAATTGGGACACATGATGAAGTATATTAGGCAATCCTTGAAAAAATCACTCGCCCTTCGGCCCAGTCGAAGTGCGAGCGTTTCTATCGAAGGATAGTGAGGAGGGATTTATCGACATGAAGTATTGGAGTTGGTCGGATTAGGAAGGAGATGGAAAAAGACGCAGGACTACAAGGACAAATGAGTGGCATGACAAGAGAACTTGATAAACAAATAATCAAAGCCTGACCCCATCCTTCTCATCTTCCATCACTCCCCCATCTCCGCAGCTAAACGAAGTGAAAACTTATTATCTAAGATAGCCTTCAACCTTTCTATATCCTCTTGACCAAAGTCCGGAGCCTGAGTTAGGGTGTCACCCCTCCTTACCACCATCAAAACTGCTATTATCCGTCCCCCGAGCATTACAGGATATGTGATTACCTTTTGGACAGGCTCCATTCCCATACGCATTAGCCAGTCAAGCACAATCACGTTTTTCTCTTTCTTCAGGTCATTTACGATATATGATTTCCCCGACGCAACAGCTTTCCCGACTATACTCTTGGAATTCACTGGTACCAGGTTGCCCCTGAGTTTCGTCGGGTATACAAATTCCAATATATTACCATTCTCATCATTAACAAGGACAAAAAGGGAGCCCTCTTGTGTGTTTAAATCTTTAGCTACTTGTGTATCTAACTGCGCGTAATCAATCTGCAAGAAGTTAATTCCCTTATCCTCTCAACACGTTATAATTAAATATTAAAGACCAATATTATATTCCAAAAATAACACCAAGGTCAAGTACTTTTATTGTTTTTTGTAATAATTTATAACAGTTATAGGTAGTTATAATATCTTTACTCATCACTTCTTGATCCAAAACAGTAACTTATTTAAAATTATACGTACATTTTAAAGAGAAGTCATCTAAGGAGTCAAACATATGAAAATTGCAGTGGGAAGCGACGAAAAGACGCATTTAACCGACTTTGTTATTCAGGAGCTGAAGAATAAAGGCATTGAACTTGAACTTTATGGCCCCCTCGCCGATGAACGCATTCAGTGGGCCGAGGTTGCCGAGAAGGTAGCTGAAAGGGTTTCAAATAATGCATGTGATCAGGGAATACTCTTTTGCTGGACGGGAACCGGGGTCAGTATGGCGGCGAATAAGGTGCCCGGTATCAGGGCGGCCCTCTGTGCCGATGCCAAAACCGCAGAGGGAGCAAGAAAATGGAATGATGCCAACGTGCTTGCAATGAGTCTCAGGATGACCTCCCCAACAGTGGCTAAAGAAATACTCGAAGCCTGGTTTAACTCCTCACCCGAAGAAGAAGAAAAAAAGAATATTGAGAGAATTAAAGATATTGAAAAAAAATATAACCGCTGAGCAGTCTTTTTTAACAAATTCAAAATTCTAAATATGTTTTAGAAAAGAAGTCCCAAAGTTGATAACGAACTTGCACATCATTTGAAGAGGGCGTGTCACTAAAGCCTAGCGGTACGCCCCCCTTCCTTTTACAAATTTAAAAACATATCTCAGGAAATTTTGACTTATTGCCAAAAATGCAGGCAAGTTCGCTCAAGCCAACCACAGAGCACCTAGAGTTTGAGGCCCCTATGCAACCAAAAAAGCTCCCTGGATGACCCGGCGGGTCAAAGTTGAGTGTGTCATTCATAAGCGGCTCATCGTCACAGCCCATAGTAGGTTCACATTTCGACCTGAAAAATGATCCGCACCTGGAACGGTCTAATTTATTACAAGGCTCGTAATTGTCAGAGCAAGTGCCGGTCTGACAGAATCCATCACCTAAGACCTCGCCTCCGTTGTTATAACATTCAAGAGAACGTATGCAGTGGTATATGTCGCCTAAATTGCCCCCGGAACAAATTGTATTGCAGTTAGAGAAAAGATTATCTATGCTCGTGTTCGAACAGTCACTATTACCATTAGTCATAATGCAGTTTAAGGCTGCGGCTATTAGTTGACGAGTCAATAGAATTTTTGGGCTAGATAAAAGAGCTACGCACAATCCTTCAAGAGCAGAGTCAGCGCTATATAATTTGGTTTCGGTAAGAACCTCGCCACATACCTCCAAGCAGCCGCCCCCGTAATTTATACCTTCCTTAACTATGTTAATACCACCCTTCTCTGTACCGGCATAACCTCCCCAGAATAAGGCGTTCCTACATATTTCTGTCTCACCCTGACAAGAGGGATCGTTATCAGAATTATACGTGCTCACACACCCAGAAGAATTGCTCTCTGGATCAGTTGGATCGCAGATATCGTCTGTGCAAACATCATCGTCATTACACTGCGCATCGTCTAATATATCTTCTGGACATTCGTTGCTCGTTCCATCACAACTCTCTGCCGGGTCGCAATCACCAGCAGAAGCACGACATTCATCAGTGCTCTTTACATCAGTCGCTGGACAGTCGTTGTTCACTCCATCACAGATTTCTGCCGGGTCACATGTACCTGCTGATGCTCGACACTCAGATGAACTCTTCGCATCAGTCGGACAGTCGTTGGTCGCTCCATCACAACTCTCTGCCGGATCACATGCACCCCCCGATGCTCGACACTCAGATGAACTCTTCGCATCAGTTGGACAGTCGTTGTTCACTCCATCACAAGTCTCTGCCGGATCACATGTACCCCCCGATGCTCGACATTCAGATGAACTCTTCGCATCAGTCGGACAGTCGTTGGTTGCTCCATCACAGATTTCTGCCGGGTCACATTCACCCCCCGATGCTCTACATTCAGCCGTGCTCTTTACATCAGTCGCTGGACAGCTACCTAATCCATCACAATTTTCCGCTACATCACATTGCCCAGCCGCGGGTCCACATTCTGTGGTAACAGGCTCATTATTAACTGAACAAGCTCCTGCTCCATCACATGTATCTGGATTGTCACAATTCGTGTCTCCAGGACTGCCACAGGCCACCCCCGCAGTCGTGAATGGATGGGTGCAAAGCCCGTTTTGGCAACGGTCTGTGGTACACTCAATGCCGTCAGTGGTACACGCAGTGTTGTTCGGCTCGTTCCTGGCTAGGCACGTTCCCGTTCCGTTACAGGTGTTAGGGTTGTCGCAGTCCGTGTCACTCTGACTGCCACAGGCTGTACCAGCAGCAAGGTTGACGGCTGGTCCGCTCGTGCAGAAGCCCGTTGAAGTGTCGCATTGCACGCAGCCACCACTGCAATCGGCATTGCTGGTGCATGCAACGGCGGCTGCATTAGCATTTACTGTCGAAAATAAAATAGGAAAGAATGAAAAATCCTAAAAAAGCTACCAAAAACCTTTTTCTTTGATGATAACCCATGTCTTCCTCCTTTAAAACGCTATCAAGCACAATTAATTACTCGCGACGGTGAACAATAATACTATAAACTGTAATAAGCCTTCCCGATTATTTCGCAAGTGAACGTAAATTTGGGTTTTTGAGAAGCTTATACTTACCCAATATTGGATTGGATGGAAAATTGTTTAAGGAAAGTTACTCACCTCTATCCAATCCTCCTTTTTTGGATATCCTAGCACTATTAATAATTGATGTCAATATAAAACAAATGAGTATAAAAAATGTCGTCACTAACCTAAAAATCAGTATTTTTTACAAATTGGCTATCAAGCTAGAAGTTAGTGATGTTAAAAATTAAATTGAATTAAAAATTATAAAAATGTTGTCAGGCTGAGCAAAGCAAAACATCTAATTTTAGATTTTTTACCTTCGGCTCAGAATGACAAGTCTCCGGAATTAATTTTTTGCCCATATTTGACTAATCAATACAGCCACATCACGAAGAGACCTACGGTTAATGGCAAGCACGTTATAGATCGTTCTTAATCGCCGACCCAATACCTACCTTAACATTTTTTCTCCTAACCAGCTAAACATCCCTTTACGAAATGCCTCGCTTATTTCGATAGACCAGAGATCAAGTGGATTAAAGTTGTCTGTAATGATAATCCCGTCCGGTGGATTGAAATTGACTCTTATACCATAAAGATTCTCCAGCATCTTTTTCTTTTCTGGATTGTCTGAAAACGGTTTATTAGATGCAAAAAATATTATGTTTGTCAGTCTACTAGGGACAGGGTTTGTAGGAATATATATCTCAGAATATCTGTAAGCCGTCATCAAAGTTCGATAGATGGAATGAGCAAATTTAGATTTTTCACCTTGGTAATACCCTATGAGATTGATTCCTATGATGCCACCCGGCCGTAGAATTTTTGACGTCTCTTCAAAGGCTTCTTTTGTAAAAAGATACCACGGTTGAGTGCCACCTGATGCCACATCCACAAATATCAAGTCATATTTCTTTTTGCAGTTGCGGATATACCTTCTACCATCATCAATTATTACCCGACCGAATTTACTCCTAAAATTAAAGTAGTTCTTTGCAATTGTCTCAACTTTCGGGTCTATCTCGACAAGGTCAATTTGATATCCCAATTTTGATAGCACCCTTGCGATTTCACCCGCTCCGAGTCCGATAATTAGCACATCACCACTTCTAATACCAGAGGCAGGAAGAAGCTGTGAGAGAAGGCTTACGTACGAAGAAGGCTCCAATTTATACACACTCTGATTTACGATATTCTGAACGCCTCCATCAATCAGGGCTGCTCTATAATCTGATCCAAGGATATCCACAACCTTTAATTGTCCATATCGCGAATCGGTCTGGTAAATGACCTGTCTCAGGTCATCTTTTGCCAGTGGTTTTTGATAAAAAAGCAAAAGATAAAGGGAGATTAGAAGTATTAATAAAGTGATAAGAACCTGATAGTATTTCTTCCAAGCGATCGAGTAGATGCAAGTTACAAAGAGCAATAGTAATGCTCCAAGTGTGAACGCTTTGTTCACACCGAGGTTTGGTATCAAAACAAAAGCAGTAAGCAAAGCCCCAATAACACTTCCCACGGTTGATATGGCAAACACACCCCCTGCAACCCCTCCAACACCTTCACTTTGTGTTACTAAGAGCCTAATAACATATGGCGAAGCCATGCCCAGCAACATTAGTGGGATACTAAAAATAAGGAAGGCAGACAATAAAACACCACCTTTAATCCCTACCAGATTGTAACTCCACTCCATTAAAGGACCTGCGATAAATGGTATAGATAGAATCGCGATGGTAGAGAAAAGGATGATAGAATATAAGAAATCCGGTTCGTTTTTTCTATCCGCTATTGTCCCACCCAACCAGTAGCCAAGGGAAAGAGCGATAAGAGTTACAGAGATTAATGACGCCCAGATATAAAGACTAACACCGAAGAACGGCGCCATTACACGCGAGCCGAGAACCTCCAGCATCAGAATGACTAAGCCAGTGACAAAGACAGTTGCATACAAAAAAGGTTTTGGCATTTTTTATCTTTGGAATAAGATCAACCGAGGTAGATTAGGGGCGTAATTACGTGCTTAATTACCACTGAGAGCATCATAAAGTGTGACTCTGAAAATTACGATCCCTTTATATATTCAATTGAAAAAGAATCAAATAGGTGACCCACATTCTGATGACTACACCCTGAATGCGTTGTATTTTATCAGGCTAGGTGCTATATTGTTTAACCCCTCAATACCTCCTACGAAAAACAAATAAAACTCATTTTGTGCATGATAAATGTTTATTGAAGATGGACGTTTTTGTCAAGAAAAAGAAATAAACAGAGAAATAAATTAACAAAATTAAAATCTCAAACCTTTCCATTTAAAAAACCAAATAAATAGGGGGGGTCAGGCT
>DASWID010000041.1 GCA_036397855.1 Thermodesulfobacteriota bacterium
TGATTGAGTACAAAGGATTAAGGGATATTAAAGTTGATCAAATACGCGAAGATGTGGAAGATAGGCTTTATTTTAAACCCTTTGAAGGAAGGTATAAGGTTGCAATCGTAGATGAGGCCGACAGGATGAGCCATAGTGCGCAGAACGCTTTCCTGAAGACACTTGAAGAACCGCCCGATGAATCAATCATAATTCTTCTTACGTCAAGTCCTCAGTCTTTACTTCCGACAATCCGTTCAAGGTGCCAGTCATTACGATTTGAGGGTATTCCAATTGAGCTTATCGTGGAAGAGCTTAAAACTAGGAGAGGTCTTTCGAGTGAAGAATCAACGATGATTGCGTTTCTTTCCGAAGGGAGTTTAGGTAGGGCATTGAATTTAGATGATAAAATTCTTTCAGATCGGAATGAGCTGATTAGCAGATTATCGCGGGTTGAAACTGATTTTGCGTCCTCAGTGCTTGGCGTTGTGGAGTCTATTCTTAGGGGTTCATCCAATGACGACAATGAGAAACTGAAGATATATTTGGAATTTATTTTGCTATGGCTTCGTGATTTGATAAGCGTGAAGATCGGTCTAGATGAGGATTTGCTTATGAATAAGCATTTAATTTCTGTATCTCGAGAGTATGCGAGCAGATACAGTTTGGAGAAGATATTGGAAAAGCTGAATTTTGCAGAACAGGTATCCAATTCTATTCTTCGTTTAAACGCTAATAAACAGATAGCCCTTGAAAATTTGGTGTTAAAGATAGCTGAGTAAAATTAAATCTAGGATTGTTAGTGGGTTTAAATCGTGTTTTAAAGTTTCATAAGTTTGTTGCTGCGAGCGATGGCGAAGGAATCTCATAGCTCTAACGATGTTATCTCGAGTGTATCGAAGCTGCTTCGCGAAAATGTTTAAGATGGATTCCTCGTTTCACTCAATTGTAGAAGCCAGATATTTCGAGGACAGAATTCTCACAATTTGATGAATAGATTTATTTTCAACAATCCTTTTCAGAATGAAAAGGACTTGAACGGCATTCCAAAAATTGCGGCCTGTGCTGAACTTGTTTCAGTATTAAAAAAATCAGAAACGAAGACGTTAAAATCTCCCTAGATCCCCATTCGATGGACTCATGACAGCCTCTTTAATAAAGAGGGAATTTCCTCCTTTTCTAAAGGAGGATTAAGGTGGATTTTTGCGAATTTTTGGGTAGCCTAGTCCTAAGTCCTGAGTTCATCGAAGGATCGAAGGATTGCTTCTTTGTACCTGTGCTGAACCATGTCCTGACGATAGGTCAGGATCTATTCAGTATCAAGACAAAGAAGTGAGAGAGAAGAGTAAGCTATATGAAAAAAGCACTATTAAAGATTCTGTCCGCGAAATATATAACACTTACAGAAATAACTCAGGAAGTTTCAAATCACTTAACACGAAAAAGCAATATTTAAGGATCGCTTCGTAATGGGAAAACGCTTTTACGTCACAACCCCAATATACTATGTAAATGACGTTCCACATATCGGCCATGCTTATACCACGATAGCAGCGGATGTGATTGCCAGATTCCGAAGGCTCAGGGGTGAGGCTGTCTTTTTCCTAACGGGTACCGATGAGCATGGGCAGAAGATAGAAAGGGCAGCTCAGGCGTCTGGGATAGAACCAATTGAGCTTGCCGACAGGGTTGTTTTACGTTTCAAGAATCTCTGGGAAAATCTAAATATAACAAATGATGACTTTATAAGGACAACCGAAGATAGACATAAAATGGCGGTCCAGGCGATTTTTCGGATAATCGAAGGCAAAGGAGATATATATCTTGGTGAATACGAAGGTTGGTATGATGTGAGAAACGAGGCGTTTGTGACTGACACCCAGCTTGAGGAGTATATGAACCTTCCGGAAAGCACTCGGCCGCCTTTGGAGAGGATAAAAGAAGAAAGCTATTTTTTCAGGCTCTCGAAGTATCAAGAGAAACTCCTTGAGCATTACAGGAAGCACCCTGAATTTATACAACCAAAAAACAGGCGGAACGAGGTCGTTCGATTCGTCGAAGGTGGTCTTAAGGATCTGAGTGTGAGTCGCACGACCTTTTCGTGGGGAATTCCGGTGCCCGGAGATTCAAAACATGTAATCTATGTATGGTTTGATGCATTGACCAACTATCTTACGGCCGCCGGGTTTCCTGACAATTCGGAAAATTTGAATGAGATATGGCCAGCCGATATTCATTTGGTTGGAAAAGATATTCTTCGATTCCATGCCGTGTACTGGCCCGCATTTCTGATGTCTGCGGGACTTTCCCTTCCCCATCAGGTCTTTGCGCATGGCTGGTGGACAGTCGAGGGAGAGAAGATGTCGAAGTCTCTGGGTAACGTTGTTGATCCATATAAGATCGTTGATGAATTCGGTCAAGATGTTTTCAGATATTTTCTGTTGAGAGAGATACCATTCGGTCAGGATGGGGATTTCTCCAGAAGCGGAATTATCGGGCGGATAAACGGTGAACTGGCAAACGGGCTCGGAAATCTCGTAAGCAGGACTATCGGGATGATCAAGAAGTATAATGATGGTGTGATACCGGTGCCGGGCTCACTTCTGCAACCTGATGTAAACATAAAGGAGCATGCGCTAAAGACCGTTAGAAAGTTTGATGAATACATGGATGAGATTGCATTCAGTAAATCTTTATCCACATTATGGGATTACATTGGAATCGTAAATAAATATATTGATGAATCTGCTCCGTGGTCCCTGGCAAAGGCCGGGGAAAAGGAAAGGCTGGATACAATACTCTGGGTGTTGGTTGAGTCAATCAGGATAGTGGCAATTTTGGCGTATCCCTTTATGCCCGGTTCAGCCACGGAGATTTGGAGCATGTTGGGTTATGGAGAGCGACTTGAATCGGTTCGCATTTCAGATGCGAAAGAGTGGGGTAGGAGCAATCCGGGGACTAAGGTGGGAGATGTTAAGAGTATATTCCCAAGATACTATTCTAAATAGTTCGGTTGAGCAAAAATCTTCACGGTCTGCGCAAAAGTTTGCACATGTTTTCCAGCTCTCATATGAAAATAAAATAAAATATTCTTAATTTAGAGGAGGTTACTATTTTATGTTAGGTGGTATGAATATT
>DASWID010000042.1 GCA_036397855.1 Thermodesulfobacteriota bacterium
AATTCATAACTAAGCATTAAAACTTTCATATTATTTCTGGTCCTTCTTAACCGAATATGCTATGTAGGCTAAGTATAATTCTCGGCGAGAATCTTCCGATTCCTTAACCATTATAATTTGAAGAATAATAATTATCCACACAATGCCAGAAATACCTTTATCAGCAGAGAATATAAATTTTGAATTCGCTATCGCGCATGAAAATTTGCTAGCCGGATACTATTATGGTAATTTCCCCAAGCTGAAAAAGTTTTGATGGAGGAAAAAAGCGAAATTGGCAAAGATAAGTTTTATACATGCACGAGAGATACTTGATTCTAGAGGAAATCCGACCGTTGAGGTAGAGGTACGCTGTGATGACGGTGCCTTTGGAAGAGCTGCAGTCCCTTCTGGAGCATCGACCGGAGTGCATGAGGCAATTGAGCTCAGGGATCAAGACAATAAAAGATATTCGGGCAAAGGGGTTCAGGGGGCCATAAAAAACGTCAACGATGTTATTGCGACAAAGTTAATCGGTACCGACATAACCGCTCAGGTCTCCATTGATCGGACAATGATTGATCTGGATGGAACCTCAAATAAATCAAAGCTGGGAGCAAACGCTATTTTAGGGGTTTCTCTTGCCGTTGCAAAAGCTGCTGCAGATTCCAAAGGGCTACCTCTATTCCGTAGCATCGGAGGATCTTCAGCAAATACTCTCCCTGTCCCTCTCATGAATATTATAAATGGTGGAGTACATGCAGATAACAACCTCGATATACAGGAATTTATGATAGTTCCACTTGGATTTAACTCGTTCTCCGATGCGATTAGAGCGGGGGTTGAGGTCTTTCATAATTTAAAATCGCTTTTAAAGAAAAAGCGTTATTCCACTTCGGTAGGAGACGAAGGTGGATTTGCTCCAAACTTGAATTCCAATGTAGAAGCAATCGAATGTATAGCTGAAGCAATCACAAAGGCTGGATATAAATCGGGTAAAGAGGTTTATCTTGCGCTGGATATCGCATCCAGCGAACTCTACAAAAAAGGGAATTATACGATTGAAAATAAGAAATTGACTACAGATGAGGTAGTAGATTTATACAGAAATTGGATTAACAAATACCCAATCATATCAATTGAAGACGGAATGGCTGAGGACGATTGGACTGGGTGGAAAATTCTTACAAAAGAGCTCGGGAGTAAAGTACAGCTTGTAGGAGATGACATTTTTGTTACAAACCCTACGAGATTAAAGAAAGGAATTAAGGAAGGAATAGCAAATTCTATCCTTATCAAAGTTAATCAAATCGGAACACTTTCAGAAACTCTCGAAGCGATGAGAATCGCTTCAAATGCAGGTTACACCCAGATAATATCTCACCGTTCGGGCGAAACCGAGGACTCAACTATAGCCGATATTGCAGTCGCCACAAACGCTGGACAGATAAAAACCGGATCTGCCTCAAGAAGTGATCGAATGGCAAAATATAATCAGCTTTTGAGAATTGAGGAAGAACTGGGAAACGAGGCCAGGTTTTTGGGGAGATCTGCATTTAGGGTCTAAACTTTCATATTCTGAATCGAGTTTCGCATGACAAATCTAACACTCATATTAAAGAGTAGAAACGAAATATTTTTATCCTCTACAAATAAAACATCCGGCCGATCGTTCTGTCCTGTTTTGTTTGAAGAAAACATATCGTAATTTTCCGTGACGCATGGCGGCGCAAGAAAACACCGCTTATCGTCTATGTTAATAATATGGCTTATTTTCGATAGTCGGGACTCTCTAGTCCCGATTCAATCGTGTCGAGAATAGCGGAATTAAACTTAATAATTTTTCATGTATAATTACCATTCGAGGCGACATTACAGGATTGACATATGGCAGCAAAAACCTTATTCGATAAAATTTGGAAATCCCACGTCGTTTATGAGGAAGAGGGTCAACCAACTCTTCTCTACATTGATTTACACCTTATCCACGAGGTTACCTCACCACAAGCCTTCGAAGGCCTCCGCCTTTCGGGAAGATTGATAAGAAGGCCAGACCTGACATTCGCGACCAAAGACCATAATGTACCAACAAGCGCAAGAACCTTACCAATTGATGATCCTATATCGAAAAAGCAGATGGATACGCTAAGAGAAAATTGCAAAGAATATGGAATCGAATTATTTGGCCTGAGCATAAATAGTCATTTACAAGGGATCGTGCATGTAATTGGACCAGAGCTTGGACTCACAAAGCCGGGAATGACAATTGTTTGTGGTGACAGTCATACTTCAACTCATGGCGCTTTTGGAGCCCTGGCTTTTGGTATTGGCACGAGCGAAGTGGAACACGTCCTTGCAACTCAATGTCTTAGACAAAACCGACCCAATGTCTTTGAGGTCAAGGTAAACGGGGTTAGATCAAATGGCGTCACCGCTAAAGATATAATCCTGAGTATCATTGGGAACATAGGAACAGCGGGTGCAACTGGAACAGTTATTGAGTATAGAGGAGAGGCTATCGAGGCTCTATCAATGGAAGAACGGATGACAATTTGCAACATGTCAATAGAAGCTGGTGCACGAGCAGGGATGATAGCTCCAGATGAAAAAACCTTCGAGTACATTGAAGGAAGACTTTATGCTCCAAAAGGGATTAACTTTGAGGAAGCAGTTTCAGAATGGAAAGAACTGAAGACAGACGAAGGCGCAGTATTTGATAAGTCCGTTACATTCGACGCATCTAACATAGCTCCTCAAGTGAGTTGGGGGACTAATCCGGGAATGGTTACAGATGTAGTAGGAATTGTTCCTGACCCAAATTCTTTTCCCGATCCGGAAATGCAAAAGGCGGCCAAAAGCGCTCTGGAGTATATGGGGCTTAAGCCAAAGACACCAATTCAAGAAATTGTGTTAGATAGGGTGTTTATTGGTTCCTGCACAAATTCCAGAATTGAAGATTTAACCGCGGCAGCGAAAGTGGTAAAGGGCAAAAGAGTGGCCTCAAACATAAGGGCAATGGTGGTGCCGGGATCTCAGATGGTTAAATCCGAAGCCGAGAAGTTAGGTCTTGACAGGATCTTTAAAGAGGCGGGATTTGAATGGCGTGAATCTGGATGCAGTATGTGTCTAGGGATGAATCCTGATATACTCGCACCGGGAGAGAGATGTGCAAGTACCTCAAACAGAAATTTTGAAGGGCGTCAGGGAAAAGGTGGTAGAACCCATTTGGTAAGTCCGATAATGGCCGCTGCAGCGGCGATTGAGGGACATTTTATAGACATACGAGATTGGGACTTAAATAGAGATCTTTAAAAGGGAAATTTATGGAACCGTTATCGATTGTTTCAAGTACAGTAGTTCCCCTAGACAAGATGAATGTGGATACTGATCAAATCATTCCTAAACAGTTTCTGAAGCGCATCGAGCGAACAGGTTTCGGCGAGTTCCTGTTTTATGACTGGAGATATAGTGATGATGGATCTATAAATCCAGAGTTTGTATTAAATAGGGAAAGGTATAAAGGAGCAAAGATACTCCTTACAAGAGATAACTTTGGAAGCGGGAGCTCTAGGGAACATGCTCCCTGGGCCCTTAGGGAATATGGATTCGAAGTTATTATCGCCCCCTCATTTGCCGATATTTTCTATAATAATTGCTTCAAAAATGCGATATTACCAATCACTCTTCATAAGAGCACAGTCGATGAGCTTTTTTCGAAAGTTCATTCTAAGAATGACTACTCACTAACGGTAGATTTAGAGCGACAAACCATAACCGATGATGAAGGATGGGTTATCAATTTTGAAATAGATACATTCAAAAAGAGGGCTTTACTGGAAGGACTAGATGATATTGCTCATACCTTACAACATGAGGAAAGGATCGTCGTTTATGAACAAAAGATGTGGCATGAGCGGAAATGGGCATTTCCGCAAATAGATACTTGAAATATAATTATCTCGCCAAGAGAATCCCTTGATATTAAGATAAAATACCTTATTGTATGCCTAAATATGAAGGAAAAGATATTGTTCAGAAGCTGTTATTTAGCTAATCAGTTAATTCAGAGCGTTAAGTTTCATACTTAAAGTATTACCTTAAGCCAAATCCATTATTTTCCCGCAACTCTTAAACAAAAAAATTATTTTCAGAGGATTCATCCACAGTTTTTAAATCATTCATTTAACAATTCAGACCTCTCACCAACCGACACCTGCAAAAATAATGGATAATTATCTTTAAACTGTCTTAGTCCCATTAAATAGTCAAACTATCCGCGAGCTTCAGAAGCCATCATGCTATAAAAACACAATCCACACAGTCATGCCAGAGAAATAAACCAAAATCGGTGACAAAAAAGTGCGCTAAATTCATGTCATTGAGTCTGTAATCGTCCGCGAGGCTAAGAAAGGCAATTTATTTAGATGTTACCTCTTTCTCAATATAAGATTCAAAATAATTGTTATTATCAAACTGATAATGATCGATGAAGCTAGAGGAAAGAAAAATGTAAAGCTATCTCGTTTGATAAGGATATCCCCAGGCAACCTTCCAATGAAGGGGATCTTCGGGGATAATAAAATCAACGACCCTAACACCACAAGGAATATCCCCGTTATCATTATTATTTTCCCTAAAGACTGAATTTCCATTCACCCAATCCTCTTGATATTTATCTTTACAGTAAATTATATAATGGTAAGCTTTAATCGCAATCTATCAGGAACATTGATAAATCCGAAATTGAAGGTACTGGAATTTTAGAAAATAAAGATTTAATCTATCTAATAAATATATTTGACGAAAATGTAGAATTCAACAATGAGTTCAATTGAATTAAAAATTACTCCAAAGCTTCTCCAACAACAACGTCTCATTCTAACTCAAGACCTGCAGCTTTTCTTAAAGCTCATACAAATGACGACTATTGAACTTTCTGAGTATCTTGAAGAACAACTGATTGAAAATCCAGCATTGGAAGAGATCCAAGAAATAAGTGACAAGGTCGAAACCCGTTCAGAAAACCCGACAGATCCTAGACTCGAAGACACGAGCCCCTTACCAAATATAAATGATGAGGTACCTTTTACGAGAGATTTCAGCGGTGATAGAGAAGATGACTATTCCTGGGAAAACAGTGTCTCTTCGACTGACTCTCTTATAGACTATCTAAAATGGCAGCTTGGACTCTCAGATTTAACAGCTTTTGAAAGGCATATCGCATCTATTATAATCGGCAATATAAACGAAGATGGTTATCTTGAGGCAGGGTTAGATGAAATTGTTTCAATGTTGGCCAACTCGATTCGTGAATCGGATCGAGACTTAAAGTCTAATTCGTTGATTGAAGACAACGATCCAGAATATTCTCCGGCGCCAGCCGAATTCGATATGAGCATGATCGAGGCCGTACTAAAAAAAATTCAATCGTCGTTCGACCCTCCGGGTGTGTGTGCCAGAGACTTGAAAGAATCATTAATAATTCAATTGAAGGAACTGGGGTACAAAGATGGTGGAGTGGAAACAAGCATAGTAAATAATCACCTGGATGATATCGGTAAGAAGCGATATGACGAAATCGCTAACAACTTGGGTATTACAGAAGAAGATGCAAAGAAAGCCGTAGATGTTATCTCAAAGCTTGAGCCAAAACCGGGACGACCGTTTTACTCCAAGGATTTAGAGAAATACATAGTCCCCGATTTTTATATATATAAGGTCGGAGATGAACTGCAATTGCAGTTGAATAGAGACATCCCGAAAGTTAGGGTTAGCCATTACTATAAAAACCTTATAAATGAAGGCAAACTACCATCAGATGTAAAAAAATATATTAAAGAAAAGCTTGAGTCAGCTCAGAGAATAATAAAATGTCTAGAAGAACGGGATTCAGCGATCAGGAAAGTTATAGCCAGGATAGTCGACTATCAGAAGGATTTTTTCGAACACGGTCGGGAATACATAAAACCTTTAAGATTAAAAGATATAGCACAGCACGAGGATGTTAATGTACACGAATCAACAGTAAGTCGAATAACGAGTAGGAGATATATTTACACTCCACAAGGATTAATTGAACTTAAATCTCTATTTTCGAGGAAAATAGAAACTTCGGTCGGAGACAGCATCTCATTCGAGCGTGTAAAGTCGATTCTTAGAGATATCATTGATAATGAATTACCAGAAAGCCCGTATTCAGACGAGGATATTTCAAGGATACTTGAACGAAAAAAAATAAAGCTCGCTCGAAGGACAATCTCTAAGTATAGAAAGATGCTAAACATCCCACCTTCACATGAGAGAACATCAATGAAGGGATGAGAAAATGAAAATCACAGTAACAACAAGACACATTCACGATCAAAAAAAATCTGAAAGTCTGAGACAATATATTCTGAAAAGGATTAAAAGAATTAACAGATACATGAATCCGGATAAAGATCCTTCAGAACTGAGATTTGTCCTGTCCGTAGAAAAATTCAGAAATTCTGTGGAACTGATTTTAACTAGCGGTAATTTTAAAGCCACTTCATCGGTCAATTCCGATGCTATGCATGTAGCTATTGACAAATCCATTAACTCAATAATTAAACAACTAAAAAAACAAACTGATAAAAAGATTAAGACAAAAAGGAGAGAAAGTAAAAAGATAAAACCTGCTCTCTCACCAGATCAGCCAATTGAAAACAAAGACGCTGGTACTATTCGGATTAGGAAGCTCTCCAAAAAACCGATGTCGGTTGAAGAAGCATTCTTGCAATTAAATTTGTCTCATTTTGGATTTGTTGCATTTACAAATAGCGAAACCGGAGCAATGAATATTCTGCATAAAACAAAAGGAGGAACCATAGAATTAATAACCCCATAGTGGCTCAAAAACGGGTCTTGGGGATAGCGGATGTTTTAAGGAAGGAATCCGTAATGTTAAACCTTAAAACTAAGGCTAAACCAGATGTAATTCGGGAACTCGCGGAACCAGTAACCGAACAGTATCCGAATTTAAGCAGAGATAACCTGGTTTCAGTTCTCCTTGAGCGTGAAAAACTATGCAGCACCGCGGTCGATGAAGGCGTAGCTATCCCCCATGGGAAGATAAGTGGTCTATCAAATATAATAGCGGCTTTTGGTAGGAGTGTTGAAGGAATCGATTTCGAATCACTGGATGGTAATCCCACTCATCTATTTATATTGTTGTTAGCTCCCGAAAGCTCCTCAGGTATTCATCTAAAGCTCTTAGCTAGAATTTCCCGGATCTTTAAAAATCCTGAATTCCGCTCTCGACTAATGGAGGCACAAACAGAAGAAGAGCTCTATAGTATAATTATTGAAGAAGATGCAAAGATCTAATGCAAATACCCCTTTTAAGGTTCGAGAGTTATATAAATCATGGGGAAAAGATCTAGCACTCAACATAGTTGTCGGTAAGAAAGGGTTTAATCGAAATATTGAATTAGACAGGGTTCAGAAACCAGGTCTAAGGATGATCGAATCCAATATCCAGCTAGAAGACGGGAAAATACAAATCTTTGGTAGAACAGAGTTAAATTACCTTGAAAGCCTTACACCGGTCAAACAGAAAAAGATCGCAGATATTCTCTCGGAGAAGGACATCCCCTGTTATATCATCTCTAAGGGCTTGTATCCGCCAGACCTACTGAAGAAAGCACTTGAAAGGAAAAATGTTCCATTATTCATCACCGACTTGTACACGGGGAGACTGATCTCAACACTAAATTATATACTTGAGGAAAGGCTTGCACCGTTTATAACCCAGCACGGCGTGCTTATGGATATACATAGTCTAGGGGTACTCATACTGGGTACAAGCGGCATCGGTAAAAGCGAATGTGCACTCGACCTAATTTTAAGAGGATCCAAATTGATTGCAGATGACATCGTTGAAATAAGGAAGATCGGCGTATCGAAATTAATCGGGAGTGGTCCAGGAAATATACGGCACTTAATGGAGATTCGAGGGATAGGAATAGTTAATATAAAGGACCTATTCGGAACCACATCAGTTATGGATAAAAGGGAAATCGATATGGTAATAGAGATGTCCCAGTGGAACCCTGAAAAAGACTATGATCGTCTGGGACTGGATCAGAGAAGTTACAAAGTGATGGATGTTGAAGTTCCATATCTTGTTATACCGGTAAGCCCAGGAAGAAATACCTCTACCGTGGTCGACGTCGCTGTAAGAAATCAACTCATTAAAAAAAAGCATAATTCTGCTCCTGTGGAAGATTTCATTAGATAATTAATCAATCAAAAAAGGAATAATGATGGATCGTCTTTTGATTTTAAGTGGAATGTCGGGGTCAGGAAAAAGCACAGCTATGAGGGCACTCGAAGACGTTGGCTATTATTGTGTTGATAATCTCCCTCCTCCGCTACTTGTTAACTTTATTGATCTACGTTCTACGTATTTGGGTCAAATGGCAAAAGCCGCCCTCGTGATAGACATAAGAGAAGGGGATTTCTTCAATCATTCCATAAACATGATAGGAGAACTCAGAGAGAAGGGATACAATTTTGAGATACTATTCTTAGATTCTTCAGATGAAGCACTTGTTAAACGGTATAAAAACACCAGGAGAAAACACCCCCTTTCCACAGATGGTAACATACTTGAAGTGATTTCCAGGGAAAGAAAGATACTTTCAATCGTATCCAAGATTGCAGACCACTTAATCGACACGTCTTCTTTAAACGTACATGAATTAAGAGCATTGATTCAAGATAGATTTGGCGAATCGACCAACAGCAAGATTTATGTTACTTTAATGTCATTCGGAACAAGTTATGGTTATCCCCATGACGCAGATATTGTAATAGATGTCAGATTTCTCACAAATCCATATTTCATTGAACACCTAAAAGACTTAAACGGATTAGATAAGGAAGTGATAGAATTCGTCATTGAACAGGAAGATACAATAAAGTTTATTGACAAGTTAGTTGATCTTTTTGAATTCTTGATCCCGAGATACAAAAAGGAAGGTAAAACTTATCTTACAATAGCAGTTGGGTGCACCGGAGGTAAACACAGATCAGTAGTCATGGTTAATGAAATTTCGAAAAGGCTAAAACAGTTTTCCCCAAAGGTGAGTCATAGAGATATACTCAAGAACTAAGGCCAAAATATGGTAGGAATTGTAGTAGTTACGCATGGCAAATTAGCCGATGAGCTCATTTCGGTCGTAAAATTTGTTATCTCCGGAAATCCGAATGTAAAGATCGAAGGCTTATCTCTTGATCAGGGTATGGAATTTGAAACCTTTACCCAGAACATAAAAAAAGCCATAAAAAAGGTGGACGAGGGAGATGGTATCCTCCTTGTGACGGACATGTTCGGGGGTACTCCCTCGAATATCAGTCTCACCTTCTTAGAGGATAAGAGGGTCGAAGTTATTTCAGGAGTAAATTTACCCATGCTGCTTAAGCTTGCCACACTTTCTTCTTCCATAACACTGGATGAAGCAGTTAAAATTGCCGAGACTGCTGGTAGAGACAATATTATCGTCGCGAGCAAGCTTCTTGATAAAAGGAAATGAGATTACACAAGTACTAGGTTGTGTCGCAAGATATTGTTAACTTTTTATAATTTAATTATTATGTTATATAAATTATATACTGTGTTCTAAATAACATCCTAAATAAAATCTAAAATAAGGATCAAAAGAGAATGAAAATAGAGGATTTTGATAAAATAGTAGAAGTGTGGGAAAGGCACATTTTGGTTGAGACTCTCGAAGATTACTCACTTGAGATCGGACATGATGTCCCAAAGGAATTTGCAGCTATTGCCCTATACCTTGACTCCACAACCGTTAGAGCAGCTGGTGAAATACAGGAATACTATGAGGGATACAGGCAAGCCGCTAGTGACATACTAAATTTCATGGGCGTTGAATTGGTGGAGGATCATGAGATGAAAACCATCCACATAAAACGAACGGTTACAGAACATGACAAACAAGAAATATTAAAGAAGTATATCTGGGAATAATTTTTATCCACATTTCTCAAAATAAATTCCGAATCTATCTCAGTACAATAAAAAATTCATTCATTTAGTTTACTCGATGAAACTCTCTGATAAATTTGACCACTTTCTTATCGATTTAGATGGAGTTGTCTATATCGGCGAAAAGCCTATTTCTGGCTCTATAGAAACCCTGTTAATTTTGAGAGATCTTGGGAAAAATTTGATATTTCTCACAAATGATCCGAGAAGTTCGGTTAATGATTATTCAGAAAAGCTAAACAAGTTTGGTTTCCCCGCCGAACCGCAGGATATAATCACTTCATCTATGGCAACAGCATTCCACATTAAGTCGACTCACAGAGACTTAAAACACAAAAGAGCGTATGTAGTTGGAAGCAAAGCACTAAAGGACGAAATAAAGGGGATAGATCTCGAACTCGTTAACGGCGAGGAGGGCAAAAAAGCTGATTTTGTGATAATTGGCGGCTACCCAGGTTTTCATTATGAAGAAATAAAAATAGCATCTCTTGCGATCAGGCATGGTGCATACTTCTACGCTACAAGCCGAGATCCATATATACCGACGGACGAGGGGTTAGTCCCTGCAACAGGCTCAATGCTTGCTTCAATTGAGGTCGCATCAGGACAGAAAGCAATCGTTGGTGGAAAACCGGAGCCAATAATATTTGAAGTAGCAATCACAAGAAGGCACTTACATCCAAAAGAGAGGCTCGCAGTGATCGGCGACAGACTGGACTCTGACATAATCGGAGGAAAGAATGCTGGTATCACAACGATTCTTGTTCTTAGTGGTTCAACAAAAGAGGGAGATCTCCACAGCAGCGATCTTATCCCAGATTACTTAATACACGATTTAACAGGGCTGCTATCAGAAATAGACACTGCCTGGAATAGCAAAATACAAGGGAGGTTACCATAAATATGTTGTCATCTTTCACACCTCTACACACAATTAATTACCTGCAGATGCTCACAAAATATCCAAATAACTAAGGGAGTACCATGCCTAGGCTAAGTGTAAATTCGATTAATCTAAATTACGAACTTGAAGGAAACGGTTCCGTAGTGGTATTCATCAATGGACTAACGATGGATGTAAATGGTTGGTACTTCCAGGTCCAAGAATTCTCAAAAAGACACCGAGTCCTTAGGTACGACTGCAGAGGACAAGGAAAATCTGACAAACCGGATATGGAATATCCCCAAATTATGCACGCAGAGGACCTGAAAAATCTTATGGATAAACTCGATATTGAGAAGGCCCATTTAGTAGGTCTTTCGAACGGCGGTATGATTGCACAGCATTTTGCCCTAAATTTCCCACATAAGGTTGGTGCCTTAGTGCTCGTCGATACCTGCAGCTACATTGACACACTACTGGCTTCAATCATTGCAATCTGGATAAAAGGGACACAGCTTGGTGGAAGCGAATTTAGGTATGATATTACCATACCATTTATATTTTCTGAAGATTTCATAAAAAAGAATAAAGAGGCCCTGGTGGAAATGAAAAAAATGAGCTCAGAAATTAACCCTCCGAACGCTATTATCAACCTTGCTAATGGGTGCCTGAAGCACAACACAAACGACAGACTTTCAGAAATTAAAGCACCAACACTGATCATCGTCGGAGAAGAAGACATCCTTATTCCGATGAAGTACTCGAAATTGCTTAATGATGGAATCAAAGGATCTAGGCTTGTTATAATGAAAGGGTCTGGGCATGTTCCTTCAATAGAAAAACCAGAGGAGTTCAACAGAATCGTTTTGAACTTCTTGCGTGAATATAATTTTATTGAAACCTAAATACCTGTTCGATGAAGGTTACTAAAAGAGATCTGCAAAAGAAGGATTTATTAGAGTGGTGCAGTCTATAATTGCACTGGAAATATTTTGTTAGAGAAGTTTAATATCCAATAATACAAGACCTTCAGGCCAAAAACATATCATATAATCAAGATTCCTGCAGCAAGCACCGGGGTATCGGCAGATACAAAGATAATTCCCACGGTCATTGACCAAGGCCTTTGCACCCGACAAAGCCCCAGGAATTGCGGCGGCAGGCTATATAAAAGTTGGTTATGCGGCTTCTTATGATCTCATTTTGTGGCACCATTCCTTCAAGCTAACTACACTCGTTGGAATTGCACCGATACTCATATGGACAACGTGGCTCTTCTATACACAAAGAAGAGTGAAGCCAGAAAGTACTATTCCTGAAAATCTTTCTTCGTTTTAATTTAATTGACACTGAAGATAAATAATATTGAAGGCTTGCGAAACGTTACTAATATCGAAAATTAACTTTTGCTAATATAATAAATAATCGCTAACCCAATAGAGATTCTCATTTTTTCGATTTCCAAACAAAGATCCCCTTTCTATCGATATACCCCCAATTTTTATCATCAATTTCTACCAAGGCTAACCCACCGTCAAATTTTATTGCTGTTTTGAACTGCGGCTCGATTTCAATTTGTCCTGTTTTGTCAATATACCCCCATTTCCCGTCAACTAGCACCGAAGCTAGACCTTCCGAAAAATCGCCCGCCTTCTGGTAAACGGGCTCTATGACTATTTTGCCGCTCTTGTCAATAAATCCCTGCTTACCTCCCTTTGTGATAGCAGCAAATTCTTCCGAGAAATGCTTTGCTTCATCGACACTCGGATCGATTATCACCTTGCCCGTTTGATCAATATAGACGTATTTCCCATCCCATTTGACGCAGGCAAGGCCCTCCGAAAACCCCTCTGCCCAATCGTATATTGGACCTATCGTAATACTACCACTCCTATCGATGTATCCACCTTTCCCGTCTATCACAACCAAGGCCAATCCGGCAGAAAAGCTGTAAGCCTCACCGAAATTAGGAGGTATTACCATATAGCCATTCTTATCAATATATCCCCACCAGCCATTGATCTTAACACCTGCCAAATCTTCAGAAAAGTAAGAAGCGGCGTCAAACCTCGGTTCGATGACGAAATCTCCTGACTTACTTATATATCCATAGTTATCCCCTATCTTTACATGGGCAAGCCCTTCAGAAAACTCGTGTGCCTCAATAAACTCCGGTTTAACGGCAAACACCTCCCGACGACTTATGTAACCCCACTTTCCGTCTGACTTCACTAGCGCCCTTCCGTCTGAAAACCTAAGTGCCCCTTCATATTTTGGACTAATTATTTTTCTTCCCCTTCTATCTATATATCCCCATTTTCCATCAATCTCAACAGGAAAGAGATTAACAGAATCTTGATCTATCATAGTTTTGCCATTCTGTTGTGCGCACGATAAAAGGAGGAAAACAATCAGTATTTGAAAGCAGATAAATTTCTTCACTTATAAACTCCAACTTATTTAATTTGATTAAATAAACATATTCAAAGATAAAATTCACCGAAAATCATAATTAAGATCCACAACCAAATCAAAAAATTTAGAGTATAGATTTATTTGTGATAAAATAAAATATTAATAAGGCTTAGGATGCATAGCATGAGTAAAATACGTATCATCATTCCATTTATTTGTTTGATTACAGGTTGTAGTACCTTTTATCCCTATAGAGATGTTAAGCCCGACAAAGATACGCAAACAAGAGAATATGAACGTAAAACCGAGGAAGCAGTCCCGCCTATAACCAAGGGAAAAAAGCCGCCTTTACCCGGTGAAAAAGAAACAGTCGAAGCGGAGAATGTTTTTAATGCATCATTTACAGATGTCTGGTTCGCAACCCTGGAAGGAGTTCAGTGGATAAAATGGTCTCCGGCTTTTATGGATGAAAAGACTGGTGAAATAGTTTTGAAAGAGGCTTATGTGTACAAAAAGTCAGGCAATATCATCAGGGCATTTACATGGCCATTTGGGCAAATTCAGAATTTTCCAGATATCGATGATTACCTTAACAAAGTCGCATTTTATAACACCAGCTCGAATGTTGACAGGCCCGTATTCTCACAGGAAAGCATGAGAATTAAAGTAATCAAGTTATCAAACACTAAAACAAAGGTCGATATTGATTATACTATCAGGCCATATTTAGACTCCGCCACTTTTGCAGAAGAGATCAAATCAAATAACTATATCGAGACGCTTTTATTGGTCAAAATAAAAGAGAAACTGCAAGGTAGTTACATTAATACAAGCTATCTTGAGAATTAATGAGTAGTTCAAAACAAGCAATCAAGAAACACTTTTGAAAGCTTTAACGGCATCCTTTGCGTTTATCATCCCCTTCCTTCTTGCCTGTACCAGCACGCCCATCTTACCCGAATGCTTATTATCATACATTAGCTGATGTGCCTTCGGAATATCATCGTATGTTAGAGTTTCGGAAATCACCGGTTTAATAATGCCCTTCCTTACTAATTCGTTGGCTCGTAGGCACTCCAAAGCATTGGCAAAATGAGACCCGATTATCCTTTTCTGATGCATCCAGAGATGTCGTACATCAAACATCAGGTTATACCCTGTAGTTCCAGCGCAGATCACAATTCGACCAAACCTGCTGCATACAAAAACGCTTGTCGGAAACGTTGCCTCTCCAACATGCTCAAAAACGACGTTCGGATTCCTCCTCACTCCGAGTATATCCCAAATTGCGCGCCCAAAGCGTTTCATATCGCTAAATCTATTCGCGTGCTCTTCAGGGGTTTCGCCATTTTTATACATCAGATGCGGGAAATCACTTCTGTTTATAACTCCTTTTGCACCAAGCTCCATACAGAGTTCTGCTTTATACTTAGACGACACAACGGCTATCGCGTCGACACCAAGCATCCTACAGATCTGTATCGCGAACACTCCCAGTCCACCTGCTCCACCCCAAATCAACGCTACCTCGCTTGGCTGCAGCTTAGCTTGCGTAATAAGCATTCTATAAGCAGTAAAATAGCATAAACCATATGAGGCAGACTCTTCCCACGTAAGATGATCTGGCTTAGGTAGTACCTGCTGGGCCTGTACTTTGGTAAATTGAGCAAATGAGCCATCAGGAGTTTCATATCCCCAGATCTTCTGCCCGGTGCTCGCCATCGGATCATAGGATATAAAGTCAGAAGCGGACTCTGTTCCTGTGGAATGCTCCTCGCTTTCTACGTTACAATGTAAGATAACTTCATCCCCCGGTTTCCAACTCTTAACATGGGACCCAACCCTCCATACAATTCCAGAAGCATCACTACCAGCAATGTGATAATCGTGTTTATGGATATCTAAAACAGAGATAGGTTCTCCAAGCCCAGCCCAGACACCATTGTAATTTACCCCTGCAGCCATGACCAGGACTAGAACCTCGTTAGGCCCGATATCGGGAACTGGAACTATTTCTTTTTTGAAAGACTTCTTAGGGTCACCGTGCCTTTCCTTTCGTATTACCCACGCATGCATGTATTTGGGAAGAACTTCCAAATCGGGTACTACACCTACTGGAATTGGCTCATCAATTCCTCTACTACTCTCCTCATAGGCGATGGTTTCCATATCAATGCTTTCGACATCAGATTTTTTTGATTGCTTAGAAAGCCGTTCTCCCTTAGCCATTTTCTCTCCTTTTAACCTCGGTTTTAGGTCTTATTTGTGATTCACAAGAGTTGGACGCGACGTAATTTTAACAAGCAAAAGGGAAAAAGCAAGTGTGAGATTCAAGTCTCAACCGATACATACAATTACGGAGCAGCAACACTGGTCGAAAGATAAATCTATTATGCGAAGTCTCGTCGAGAATAGATCCTGAGGAGCCCCTCAAGCACCATATAAGCCCATCTTTCTAATAATTTCATCCATATTTATTTTAGCAATTTCGTTTGCGTGTACGGTCCCATTATGCACAATTTTCCTCACTTCTTCCATTCGGTTCTCATAATATCCGCGCTTCTCACGAATTGGCTCTAGCAGGTCATTTATAGCAGTTGCGAGCTTTTTCTTTACCTCTACATCGCCGACCTTGCCTCCGCGATAGCGAACCTTTAAATCCTCGACTTCCTGTTTATTCGGGTTAAAAGCATCGTGATAAATGAATACAGGATTACCCTCTACCGTCCCTGGAATATCAGCTCTTATACGATTTGGATCTGTATACATACTCCTGACCCTTTGTTCGACTGTCCTGGAGTCATCCGAGAGATAGATACAATTGTCAAGGCTTTTACTCATCTTCCGATTTCCATCGGTCCCAACAAGACGCGGTGTCTCACTAACAATTGCCTCAGGTTCTACAAAAAATTCTCCGTACAAATGATTGAACCTCCTTGCAAGTTCACGAGTTAACTCCAAATGGCTTAGCTGATCCTCTCCTACCGGAACCTTCGTAGCCTTAAACATCAAGATGTCTGCAGCCATCAAAATTGGATATCCGAGTAAACCAACGGAATAGTTCTCTCCTACGCCCATATCCTGGGCCTTTTCCTTAAGTGTTGGTATCCTCTGAGACCTTGGAACCGTACAGAGCATTGAAAGGATAGTATAGAGCTCTGTTATATGGGGAACCTGTGACTGGACATAGAATGTGGATCGCTCCGGATCCAGTCCAATACTTAACCAATCAATTACCAATTGTAAAACGTTATCCTCTACCTCTTTAACCTTATCGTAGTGTGTAGTGAGCATATGGAGATCGGCTATCAAAAAATAACACTTATACTCATCCTGATACTTTATTCGATTTAACAGTGAGCCAACAAAGTGTCCTAAATGAAGGCGTCCGGTCGGGCGGTCACCTGTAACTAGGATCGGTTTATCATCGGGCATTGGTTAGCTTTCCTCCTTTTTTGCCTGATTGAGTATGTCTGATTTCTTGATGTTTTCAATAAAGAATTCGGCTGCTTTTCGTAATTAAGTCGATGATCGCCTTCTCTTATTTAGAACGAATCAAAATTTTATCAACTTTGTCTATCTTCTTCTTAAAGTCATTAAACAGACGCATCTGAGCAAATGCCTTCATTTTATTTTGCTCGTATAGATTTGGATATCTTTCAGAGTCTAGCCTAAAATAAGATTCTTCATAAGCATCTGTAATGTATCTAGCAGAAAGCTCTAGCATCATCATGACTACCCCTTCCGGAATAGAGTTAATTTCTTCTCTTGTCATAAAAACGGCAGTACTCAGGTAACCTGACATCATACATCGAAACGTATCAAGATCGAATAGGTCATCTTCTCCATCTACCTCCCTGAACTTATGACACCAGCTTCTAATCGCATCTCCAATATCGATGACGATCTTGTTAGTCCCCAACGTATCAAGATCAACAATGGCAATTGCCTTTTGACCTCTTTCATCAAAACGAATGTTATTTAGTTTAAGATCCCCGTGTATGATACGTTCAGGCAAATCCTTGATCGAATCCTTGATCTTTTCATACTGTATCAGTATCACCTCAGTTAGTGAGGAAAGAGTCTTATACTTATCGGTACTTTGATATAGCAGAGTAACTTTCTTTAAACTCTCCATGATTGACTGGGTATCATGAAAATTGGGTATTTTATGAAGAAATTTATAATCCAACCCAGTTAATGCATTATGAAATTTCCCAATCAAGGCGGCAGCGTTTTCTGCCATTTGATTATTGATACTGTATTCATATGTCTTACCCCTTATATATGTGAGCATGCGCCAAGTCCCGCCTTCAGAATCGATCCTTAGGTCCCCTTTCATTGTTCGAATTGGCTTTGGCGTAATGATATCCGCTTTTTCCAAATGCCTTGTAATTACCTCGATATCCTCCAATACAGCAGGCGTAAAAATCTTGTGGAGCTTCTGCAATATATATTTATTATTAATAGATTCCTCTCCAGTTTTTGATAATACTGTTACCAGAAATGTCTCATTAATCCTGCCTTTACCGTAGGGTGTTATATTATCTACATCACCGATATCGAATTGCTTGGCAATTGATAAAATGTCAGTCATACCCGTCTCTTTTTATATAGGTTATCCGATATAGACAAACAATATACTATAGTTTTATATGGTATAGGAAAACTCAAAAGGTTCGATCCCCCGCCTTTGTCCTCCCCCTTTAATTTAAAGGGGGAGGATTGAGGAGGGGGTAAATATTTAAGGCCAGGAATAAGCCGATCTGATTAAATTCATAGTAAAATGTTTTTAATATGATGAACAAAAGAGAAAACCGGATTTTAACAATAGGGCACTCGACTCGAAGCCTCGATGAACTCATTGAGGTTTTAACATGCTATAACGTAGCAGCCCTTGTAGACGTCAGACACTTTCCCAGATCTAAACGAAATCCTCAGTTCAATAAAAATAATCTCGAGATTAAACTACCAGAGAACGGCATTCGGTATTATTGGATCGAAGAACTTGGTGGTTTTAGAGAGGGTGGATATGAGAAATATATGGATTCGGAAGACTTTAATTTGGGTGTAAACAAATTGATGGAAATAGCTAAACAAAACCAAACAGCGATCATGTGTGCAGAGGTTCTCTGGTTCATGTGCCACCGCAGCTCCATTGCCTCTGCGCTAACAAAAAAAGGATGGGAGGTGATTCATATTTATGATGAAAAGAGAACACAGATTCATAAGCTCAGAAAAGAACAATAGTCGAAGGATTGTTTCTTTGTATCAAGACAAAGAAAAAAATAAAGATTGATCGATACCCGAATAATACCTTGTTCTAAATTGTTGTATTATGTTTCGACTTCCTGCCCTTCCTCATCTACATCTTCTTCAACCCCTTCTTCAAAACCGATCTCTTCGTCCATCTCCCGCTTGATCTCCTCAAACTCATTCTCAATCTCTCTCAGACGCTCTTTGCTGAGCTTTATAAGCTCTGCTGCTTCTTTCACCTTTTCAAGCCCTTCCTCGACATCGACTGATTCTTGTGTATCAAACCATTCGGCTATCTCGGAGAGCCTCTTTAGATTCTTGTTGAGACCTTTTCTATCAGTCTTTTTGCTCATTTTTGTGCACACCTTTAACCTTGGAATCGATCACGCCATCTGAGACCTGAGTATTCAGCGAGGCCCCTATTTGGACATCTCTTATACCTCTCACCACCTTTCCTTTATGTCTCGTAATACTGTAGCCGAGGCGAAGCTGGCGAGCCGGGTCGTTCAAGCGCACTGTATTTTCAAAAAAATCCAGTTTTTGGCTTATAAAAGACAATTGAGATATGAAATCTGGCGGAAGAGAAATCCGCCAAATGCCGGTGATATAATCATCAAGAGTCATGACTGAACGTAAAAACCCCCTCTTTATCGATACTACAACATCCTTTATAATCTTTCTATTCATTAAGATTGAATACCTGACCTTTGCGATGCTCGTCTTTAATGTTTGCTCGAGTTCTCTATAAAAATCGAATATTAAATTCAATCCTCCCTGAACCCCAGATATTGTCTCTTCTAATCGCATCTGTGTTTCTTTTAATGCATAGCTGTATTGTTCAAGAATATCCCTCTGATATTTTTCGATCGTATTTTCAGCCTGCTCCCACGACTTGTTTAGCAGATTAGCTGTAGCTGTTGGTGTGGACTCCATGGCATCCACAGCCAGTGATACAAGAGGCACATCCAGATGGTGACCTATTCCGGCTATCACCGGAACTGGAAAACTTGAAACCTCCCTCACCAGAGCCTCATTGTTGAAAGCCATCAAGGATTCGAGCGAGCCTCCCCCACGTATGATCACAAGTGCGTCAATATCTTGCTTTCTGAAAGACTTCATAGAAAGTAGGAGCTCCTTAACTGCCTGCTGACCCTCAACCCTTGAATCCATTATCTTCACATGGAACCCATACTTACCCAGATTATTAATGAAATCATGAATGACTGCGCCACGGATAGATGTTATAACACCGATTCTATTTGGATAATCGGGTATAGGCCTTTTCTTATCTATATCAAAAATTCCCTCGCCTGCTAATTTCTTTTTCAATTCCTCATACGCCTTTCTTAATGCACCCTCACCCACTATCTCGATTGCATCCGCCTTAAAAGTCAGCCTTCCTGTCGGCTCATATATATCCGGACAGCCAGTAGCAACGATCTCCATTCCATCTTCTAATTCAACGCCATATAACTCATAATTACCCTTCCATATCACACAATAGATGACACTTTCCTTATTTTGATCCTTGAGAGAAAAGTAGACATGCCCTCTTGAACTTTTGCTTACCTGGCCCACCTCTCCGATAATACTTGCATAAAAACGACGCAAGTTTTCATTTAAAAACTCTATGTATTCCGCAACAGGAATTGGCTGATCTACTTCTCCTACTTGATGAAAGATTGAGTCTTTACCTATTTGCATAAATTCCGAGTATCCTTATTTATGCTATTTATTATACAACAACATAATTCCAATACCTACCTGAAGGCCTCGACCTCTAATATTTGTCGTGTAAAATCTATTGTCTTAATTCCCTTATACAGATAGATTTCTATCTAGAATGTCAGAGAATATATACACAGGATCATCAAGCAGCACATATATATCTGACTTCGTGTTTGCAGGGATTGATGGGGCTGTAACAACTTTCGCCGTGGTATCGGGTGTCGAAGGGGCATCACTTTCCGCATCAATCGTGCTTATTTTAGGCTTCGCCAATCTCCTGGCCGACGGTTTCTCAATGGCCGTAGGGAACTACATGAGCTTGAAATCAACACACGAATATATTCAGAAAGCAAAAAGGATAGAGGAGTCTCACATAGATAAAGATCCAGAGAAAGAGAAACATGAAATTAGAGAAATATTCAGAGAAAAAGGGTTCACAGGCAAGCAGTTAGATGATGCGGTCGACATTATTACGAGCGATAGAAAGATTTGGTTAGATACGATGATGAAAGATGAACTGGGAATAATTGAAGAACACAAATCACCCTTAAAAGGCGCCTTTGTAACCTTTTTCGCTTTTAACATAATCGGGATTATCCCGCTTCTCGCATACTTATTTTCTCGCTTTTCTAACTCAATAAACTCGGAAGCCTTTCCAATATCAATCCTTTTGACGTCCTGCGCGCTGTTCATTGTTGGCTCGATCAAAGGTAAGATTGTAGAAACCAATTGGATCATCTCAGGAGTAGGAACGCTATTTATGGGTGGTGCCGCCGCCGTAATTGCATATTTAGTGGGACATTTCCTTAGAGGTCTTGCTATGTAGACAATCCATCCAGACATATTGTATTATATAGGATCATTAAAGGTGGCTATTTGATGAATCAAGCGGAATATGTTACTAAATTACGCAAAAGGAGTTAATATATGAACACATTTAACCTTATCGTTCTATCAATACTGTCTTTAATATTGATTATTACTACCCTCGAATTTTCCTTTTCGGAGAATCGCCACGAACCAGATCAATCAATTTCCGTAACAGATAGTCTCGAGGAGGAAGAAGATCAGGTTAATGAGGACCTTTATCATGGTGATGAACAACAGGACGAGGCCCAGGATGAAGAAAAGAACGAGTTTGTAGGTGGAAGTGAAGAGGGTGAGTTAGACTCCGAGCTCAGCCATGATGAGCAGGATGTTGAATATCAAGAGCAAACTGAAGATGAAATCGACGCCATCGAAGAAGACATAAACGAACAGCCCTAAATAGGAAATATACTTCTTTTCTTGGTCCGAAAAACTCAATTAATAACCCTGCAGGAATCTGCACGGAATTCGCTAGTTTAATCGGCATTCCAAAAATTGCGTTAAGAGGATGAATGTCATAGTCAGTCATGCTGAACTTGTTTCAGCATCTCTTATTTCCATTAGATCCTGAAATAAA
>DASWID010000043.1 GCA_036397855.1 Thermodesulfobacteriota bacterium
AAGGGGCCTTACGTAGATATAGATAAAAAGGGGAACGCACCTCTTTTTTGGGCTTACCTATTTCTCTTAGGCCTTCCCATGGGTCTGTAGTGTAATATTCTACCTGCTATCTTCTCCAATTTCCTAATAAATAGGGACATATGTACTAGCTCAGTAATTGTGTCACCTTTTCGAGTTTATCAAATGGCGTCATATAGTTCAATCCTCCATGTCTTCTTAGGTGATTATATTCAAAAAGAAAATTCCCTAAATTTAGAATTATATCCTCTAGGGAATCAAACTTGTTTGGGTAAAAGAACTCGCTCTTTGCTATCTTGAAAAATGCTTCTATCTTCCCATTAGTTTGTGGCCTATATGGTCTTGTATATTTATGCTTTATCCCTAACTCTTGACACATAGTCTCAAATGGATGCTCATACTTGAGTTTTCCCTTAAATTCTCGGCCATTATCGGACATTATTGACTCGAATTCAAAGTTGTAGATTTGTTTAAACCACGACAGTGAACGTGCCATGAAATAAGTGAGTGTTGAAGATTTCATGTCCCTGAGAATCTCAGCATAACTAATGCGTGTACAGTCATCACAAAGAGCTGCAATATAAAGCTCTTTTATCTTAAAAGAATATCTTATGTCGCTTGGTACCTTGCTTAAATCAATGTGGGCTAACTCCCCAGGTGCCTGCTTCTCATAACGCTTAATAATCCTCTTTGCCGATTCATTCAATGGATAACGTGCTTTTATTCTGTCCATTGTGGCTGGGGAGGGAGTCTTATCCAGGTAGTATGGTTTAAATAAAAGAACTAATTCATAGCGATTAGATCCGAAGCGTCTGTAAGCTTTTATGATGTTGCGTTCTATCTCTTTGGGGGTTCTTCGACTCCCTGGCTTGGGTCCTCTCTTTTGGGGCAGGAGGCTTTCTTCTTTTTTCCCGCCAGCAAGCCATTTGTGATAGTAGCGACTTAGATCTTTTTTGGATATGTGATGAGCTTCACATATATCTCTTACAAACCTAAACGGTCTGGGAGTTACTTTAGCCTTGGTCCTTTCGTATTCTGTTAATATTGGTATCCATCTCTTTACAACAACAATATCTTGGTATTTCATTAGGCCTCCTTTGGTTAATTTATTTTACCAAAAGCGTGACCTAATTACTGAGCATCTACATCTGTTCCTATTTTTCACGTTTTATCCTTTAACTACGGCAATGGGTTTCAGACGGGCAACCTTCTTTGCAATACCCGCCTCGTCTATAACGCCTACAACCTCATTAACATCTTTGTACGCTTCCGGAGACTCCTCGGTGAGCCCTCTTGATGAACCCGCCTTAACAACGATACCCAAACTCTCAAGCCTCTGTCTGAGTTCCTCTACACTGACCTCTTTTCTCGCCCGCGTGCGGGACATTCTCCTGCCGGCACCATGACAGCTTGATCCAAAGCTTGATATCAATGCTTCTTCCCGTCCAACGAGAACATACGAATGAGTGCCCATACTCCCGGGAATAAGTACCGGCTGATTTGGAAAGGAGCGGGTAGCACCCTTTCGATGGATAACAAGCTTATATTTTTTCCCATCGATGGTGTAATCCTCGACTTTCGCAATATTATGGGCCACATCATAAACTACACTGAGTCTCCCCCCATCCTTGCCTAAAAGGTTCTCCCAAGCTTTCCTAACCTCCCACGTAATGAGCTGACGGTTCGCCCAGGCGAAGTTTGCCCCCGCAGACATTGCCTTGAAGTATTCCTGCCCTTCTTTAGAAGTAAACGGAGTGCACGCTAATTCACGGTCAGGCAAAGTAATGCCGTAGTTAGGCATAACCTTCATCATGATCCTTATATAATCAGTTGCAATTTGGTGCCCGAGTCCTCTTGAACCCGTATGAATCAAAACGGTGACTTGATCTTTAAAAATATTCAATTTCCCCGCTTCTGCTTCATCAAAAATCGTCTCAACAATGCCTACTTCGACAAAGTGATTGCCTGCTCCCATCGTTCCAATCTGATCATGACCTCGGCTTTTTGCATGCTCCGAAACAAGCTCAGCTGATGCGGTATCCAGTACCCCACCCGATTCTATCTGTTCAATGTCATCTTCATCCCCGTACCCGAGTTCAAGCATTCGCGCTGCTCCCCTCTCAAGAACCAGGTCAAAGTCTTTGCCTCGTAACGAGAGCCTCCCTCCTACACCTACACCAGATGGAACCTCCTCGTATATCCTCCTCCCGAGGTCTCGGAGATAAGGTCTAATTTCTGGGAAAGTCTTCTCTGACCGCAAAAGCCGCACCCCACAATTAATGTCATATCCGATGCCGCCCGGAGATATGATTCCTTCCTCGCTGTCGAAGGCTGCTACCCCTCCGACAGGAAATCCATATCCCTCATGAATATCGGGCATCGCAAGTGCATACCCCTTTATTCCCGGGAGTGTCGCGACATTGACAAGCTGCTCCAGTGACTTATCCCCGGAAATAGCATCGAGCATCGCATCATATGCATAGACTCGAGCTGGCACTCGCATGTCGCTTCGGAAGCTTTTTGGAATTTCCCAAAGAAAATCCTCTATCCTTACAAGGTTCGATTTATCAAACATACTTACCCCCAAATGTAATTAATTCAATAACTCTATAAACTCGAAAAATAACAATCCCCTCTCCTATCCTATATCTACCCGAAGGATTAAATATCAAAAATAATCATCGTCTCCCATTTCCCATGCTCGGTCCTCCTTATCTCCGCCTCATGATATGTCACCGCTTTTATATCCTCATCAAAGGATCTTACGGCAACACCGCGCAGTATCGCTTCAAGTGATCGGAGTGATAAGGTCTTAAAAATCACCTCATTATATGCCTCCTTATTTATCTGAGAAGCAAGTAATACCTCGTTAAGAAAATCAATGAGAAGTGCGGTTATATCTGCAGCTTCAAGTGTGATAGCCCTTTGAGTAACCTGTTTTTGATTGTCGAATCTTGGTTTAAGAATCTCCATCATGCCATAGACTGCATCTAAAAAGAGCTCCTCAAGAGAATCTCCTTGAACAAAAATTCTCACATCGGCGGTGTGTTCCAGCATTTTGTATGTCATAACCAAATGATCTCTTGAAAAATTATATAGCGCCCAATTTTTTTAGCCATACGCATCTCACCTACATATTCCTTCTCATGACCAGGTAGAGTAACGTCCTTAATATGGACATCAACAAACCAAAGCAGGAGCCCGAAAGACGAAGTTCCGTGTCTAACTTGAAAGGTTAGGGATTAACAATGTAGCAACGGTTATCGGGATGCGCATATCGGTTCCTTTGATTTTCAATTTGTTATCGAAATATTTCAACAAGCAAGCGGCAGCTCGCCTACTTAGTCTCAATTTTAAGTATTTCACACGTCGCCAATATAATGTTAACAATTTGTTTTTTACGGTCTCCTATCGAATACAGTGGAATCAGTGATATATTCTCGACCTTTCCGCTCACAGTTATAGACTCACCGCCGCCTATTCCAAGTATAACCCTCTTATTCTCTTCGAGCTTTGGGCTAGTTACTTCCCTGCACTCATATCTACCGCCACGATGTTCACATTGCTCCCCCGGCACATTAACGAGACAGGAGATATAACAATCTGTATCTGTTAAATTTTTACCAAAGGGCCCTATTCTTTGTTCTGGCGTAATTACTAAATCAACCACAGAATCCATCCGATTGCCTAAATATGCCTTTCTTTTATCGCCAACGGAAGATAAGCTACCGTAGGTTATGATCCCTGTTCCCCTAAATTTCTTGAAAGCGTTTTCGTTGGATGAGAACTCGGAACATAACTCCTCTGAAGATAATAAAACCGGTTTCTTCTCTTCCTTTGCACTGGTTAGATCAGAGAAGGAAACTACTATAATTAGCACTACCATATAGAATCTCATTTTTTATGTCCCACTTTATGTTCATCTTAACGTAACCTCAGGCACACGGAAATGCAAGACTATTCCCCCTCCTCTTGTGAAGGTGACCTGAGGTGCTCTGGAAGTTGAGTTGTGCCATCTATGGTTGCCGAATCGATCTGCTCCTGTGTAAGATTTTCCACATAGGTTAAATTGGTTTGCAAAAAGACTGCCTTCTCTAGGATAGCTCCTTCGAGTTTTGCCCTATCCAACCTTGCCTTCCATAGGTCTGCTTCGGTGAGATCCGCTCTGCAGAGGTCGGCCCCGCTAAGGTCTGCCTCCCTGAGATTCGATAACCTGAGATTCGCCTCTCTGAGACATGCACCACTGAGGTCAGCCTTACTGAGCGTTGCCTCGACAAGGTCTGACGTCCTCAGGTGTGCCTCACTGAGGTTCGCCTTTCTAAGGTATGCACCACTAAGATCGGCCCAACCGAGGTCTGCTTTGCTGAGTTTTGCCCAACCGAGGTCTGTCCCGCTGAGATCCGCCCTGCTGAGGTTTGCCCCTCTTAAATCTGCCGCCTTCAGGTTAGCTCCACTTAGGTCTGCTTCTCTGAGATATGCTCCACCAAGGTCTGCGCCGATGAGGTCTGCTCCTGAGAGGTCTGGCTTTATGTCGGGGTTTTCATCCCTCCAATCATTCCAAATTTTAACTCCCTGCCTGAGAATCGACAGATGTTTCTCACTTGCCATGAACTACTCTTCTTTGCTAAATGATCTTGCAAAATGGGGAACCTTGGGCCTTTAATGGTAACTATTCATTCATACATTTTCGAGCGTTTTGTATAAATCTAATATCTTCATCTATGAGTTCCTTCTGAAATTTTGATCACAGATGTTTTTTAAGGGCAGTCAAGCCAATTTTTTTTCTTCCCACATCAGTTCCACATAAAATATAAATATTTATATACAATAGGCCATAAATAAAGGGAACGCAACACTATTCTATCTTCACTCACTCTTCGACCAGGCTCAGGGTTTACGGCTGGGGTAATGACCAACGGGATTTCCGATAACTGAATGAAGCTGTCGGCGGTGAATTTTCGATCAGTCCAATCTTGATTAAGCTTCACATTTAAATATAATTTTACCCCGATAAAACAATTTAATTTCAAACCGTATTACTGCGAATATGGCGATGATTCCTGTTTTATAGTCAAATTATCATGAATGACCAACAAACAGAATTGAATCGATCTCCAAACACAAATTTTACGGAAAAAAAAGACCACAGTGAGATAGAGAAATACAAACCACTGAATCCTCCAACCGGAATCATTGGGAAAACAATTGCTGCTTTTATTGATTGGGTCGAGAAAGTTCTTATAAAATTCTCCGTTAATGGAAATCCACCAATTTATGAAAATTCAACCTTCCCCTGGGCAACCGAAGTAGAGAAGGACTGGCAGAAGATCCGAAAAGAGCTCGACCAGGTAATGGAACGCAGGGAAGAGTTACCCAGTTTTCATGAAATAACAAGTGAAGTAAAGACAATAACCCAAGATGATCAATGGAAGACCTTTTTCCTCGCGGGCTTTGGACTTCAGAGTCAAGAGAATTGCAGAAGATGTCCTGAAACAGCTAGATTGCTGAAAAAAATCCCAGGAATGAAAACCGCTTTTTTCTCAATACTCTCTCCGAATAAACACATCCCCCCACACCGAGGAGCCTACAACGGTGTATTGCGTTATCACTTGGGCCTTATCGTGCCTGAGCCTAAAGAGAAATGCCGTATACGTATCGAAAGGGAAATTACACACTGGGAAGAAGGTAAAAGCCTTATATTTGATGACTCTTTCAATCATGAGGTATGGAATGAAACAGCCGGACACAGAGCGGTTTTATTCGTAGACTTTGAGAGACCTGTAAAATTCCCATTCAACCTTCTCAATAAACTCCTGCTCAATGCTGCTGTTTTCAGCCCTTTCATAAGAGAAGCCCAGGAAAACCAGAAGCAGTGGGAAAAGAGATTCTATGGTCAAAAATCCTGAATATCAAACTAAGGTTACAAAATCCAGATTCCAATAATCAATAATTTCACTTAATCAATCCAAAATAACTGCAAGAGTGGTTTATGAAGAATACTAATAAACTTAAACAATTTATCCTTGGTGTACCCAAGGCGGAACTTCATGTTCATATTGAAGGTACCCTGGAACCCGAAATGATGTTTGAGATTGCTAAGCGGAACAATTTGTCACTGCCATTTACATCCCCTGAGCAATTGAGGAAGGCTTATGATTTTAATAACCTACAATCATTCCTTGATGTATACTATGAAGCTGCAAGGGTCCTTCAATATGAGAAAGACTTTTACGATCTAACTATGGCTTATTTGAGGAAAGCCAATTCCGAAACGGTTCGGCATACCGAAATCTTTTTTGACCCCCAGACACATACACAAAGAGGAGTACCCTTTAAAACAGTGGTTACAGGTATACGCAAGGCTTCGATCGACGCTGAAAAAGAATTCGGTATTTCTACAAAACTTATCATGTGTTTCCTTCGCGACCTCAGTGCAGAATCTGCCATGGAGATATTGACACAATCACTTATTTTCAAGGACTGGATAATAGGGGTGGGACTTGACTCTTCTGAGTTGGGTAATCCGCCCTATAAATTTGCAAAGGTCTTTGATAAGGCACGTGAGGAGGGATTTCTAGCAGTTGCTCACGCCGGTGAAGAAGGACCACCCGAATACATTTGGCAAGCTTTGGAGACACTTAAAGTCTCTCGGATTGACCATGGCGTTCGTTGCGTTGAAGACCCTGAACTGGTAGAAAAATTAAAATCAGAGCACATACCCTTGACCGTTTGCCCCATTTCGAATGTGAAGCTTGGTCTGTTTGAATCAATTAGTAAACATAACCTAAAGCAGTTGCTCGACTTAGGATTGTGTGTCACTGTAAACTCGGATGACCCGGCTTATTTCGGTGGCTACATATTTGAGAATTATGTGGCAGTTACAGAGGCGCTAAATTTGGATAGGGATGATTTATATCAGATCGCGAAAAACTCCTTTGAAGCTTCATTTTTGACTCAAGAAGAAAAACAAAAATTTATAACTGAGCTTGACAATTATATGTCTGAATATAAGTATTAGCTGAACAATCGTTTCCAATTTTCTTACTGTAATAATTGGAAAGAATCTCCTCCCCCGCTTGAGTGGGGGAGGATTAACGCGGTGGATAAGTCTTTAAATTGTAGGGACTGATTCCCATATCAGTCCGATTGATGACGCTCCCGATCAAGCCCGTTCGGGGAACGGGCGCTACATTCTTAGATGTTTCCCCGTTATCATCGCTTGAAGGCTCTGTTTTCCTACAGGTTAAAAAACACTAAAAGTCACAATAACTTCTTAAGTACTATTGCAGGCTTTCTCCCTCAACTTCAAAATCAGCTATTGGAAGCGGGGAGGCATGGTGCAAAACCATTAACCACCCGGAATCATGTCTCTCAAAGATATTGGTTGATTGAGATATATTTATTCCAACCGGGGTTCGGCTCTTATATTTAAGCTTCTGAAT
>DASWID010000044.1 GCA_036397855.1 Thermodesulfobacteriota bacterium
GCTTAAGCTGATACTAATCCTTAAAGACAAAAATAACGGGTGCGTGTTGGATAAACTAGTAAGAGACTTATGATATGAAAAAAATTAAATGCAAAGAATTTCTTTACCCTATTGACAGGGACTGGCTAATGGGTGACCCCAGAAAGTGTACAATGGTTGTCACCGGCAAAACAAAAATCTTCATATTGTTAGAAGTTTGTTCTAATTCGTTTCTAGCTTCTAGACACATCTTTATATAAGTAGATAAATGGTGTCAGTCTCCTTTATTGCAATGGCCCAGAGCTAATAGCGCCAATCCCCAATGTCATCCCCGAATGCTACCCAATCAACACATTCGGGTACAGGCTTAATCGGGGATCCATAACGAAAACAAGGAAGACACGAAGGACGAAGTTGACAATGAGGGAGGAAATAAAGATAGCATGCAAAAAAGCGGGGAAGAAGAAAAATAATTCAAAAGTGTTGTTGACTGTAGACTGGAACCATTCGCTTTTAAAGGGTTGCGTCCCCTTTAATACTCTAGAACCAAGATTCATGTTAATTGATAGGTCGTACTTTTGAATAGATTTCTTCAGATGGTCAAGATCGATGATTAAAATCACCATAAGTTTATCCGCATATAGATCGTATATAGCTTGGGGATTTTTGATCGAGAGTGTTAATGGGTAGTAGCCTGTATTATCAAATTTCCCTTCATATATATTAATTAGATAAGGTCTACCTAGTCTCCTAAACAGGGGATCGAAGATTTGTTTTAGTCCATCAAAACTACAGTTGTTATCTTGGCGAAGGATACCTATATATTGTCCTGGCTCAAGCTCACTACATTGATTAGATCCATGATAAGCTTTACTAAGCATGCTATTTAATGTTTCAATATGAACCACTTCTTCTTCAAAGCAATATCTCCTCTGGATATCGCCAATCTGTCCATACAATTTAGTAGTACGATCTGTATTAAGATAAGTAGCCATCGACTCTAATGAAGCTTGCTGATTTATAGTTCTTCTTTTCCTCTTAGGATTTGATTTAATTTCAACAAAGACCCCTTTTCCCTCGGGTGTAGGAACAGTTATGTCACCGTATTTAAGACATGTAGTTATGTCATTTAGAATAGCCGGTATCCCATTATCTAATGCTTGTCGAAGCGATGTCCTTTCAATCAAAGACCCCTTTTTTCTATGAATAAATCCAGGATCTTCTTTGAAGCATAGAGGTTTTATATCCCATTTACTTAAATATGAAAATGCAAGGCCATCTCCAATTGACCTAAAGATATGCCTAACCTTTCTGTATTGATCTATTTTCTCTTTTATAGAATTAATTTCATGCTTGATTTTGTTTGACTCCGACTTAGCTCCTGGTGATACTCTCCTTATATGCAATTTTTTTGTTAATTTTTTAAGTCTGAGCCTTAGAAGCGCAATCTTCGATTCTGTGTAGGTTATTTTCTCTATAAGTGTTTCCTGAATTTCTCGAAGAGCACCGAGCTTTTGAGGGTTCTTATTTATGTAACGCAATTTTTCAAAAAGGTTCAATAAACATGGCTTGTAGTAAGAGATTAAATTTGTCATTTATCAAAAAATATTACCTAATTTATTCGTTTATACTGATCTCTGTTAACGATTGACACAATCGAATATTGACTTTTTGAAATAAAAAGGGACTCAACCCTTCAACGTTATGCAAAGAAAGAATTAGGTGACACATCTTGACTATGGATAATTATGCTGGTGAGTTAAAACTATAAAGAATGCATATTTCACTTTAAGGTTTTTTCATCGTGGCTAAAGACAAGAAGCAAGGCGTCAGGCCTTGACATTTGACTTAATTTCTTCAAGACGATAAACTCCCTGTATGGCGAGACCCCTGAGAGTTCAATATCCAGGCGCGCTCTATCATATTACCTCCAGAGGAAACGAAAAAAAGAACATATATCTCGATGATTCAGACCGAAGAAGGTTCTTGGAGATACTACAAGACTATCACGACCGTTTAGGGATCCTTATCCACTGTTTCGTACTGATGGATAATCACTATCATGTTGTTTTGGAAACACCCGGAGGCAATTTACTAAAAGTAATGCATGGGATTAACAGTGGCTATACTGGATATTTCAACCCCAAATATGGGAGAGTCGGCCATCTATTTCAGGGTAGATATAAGGGTATTTTAATTGACAAGGATTCGTATTTGTTGCAGGTGAGTAGATATGTTCACCTGAATCCAGTCAGAGCAAAGATAGTTGAGATGCCAGAGGAATTCGAATGGAGTAGTTATGGTGGATATATGAGAAAAAGAAAGGAGTTAAAATGGGTTGAATATTCATGGATACTTTCAAATTTCGGACCGGATAACAAGAGGGCAAGGAGTAATTACAGGAAATTTGTAGAAGAGGGAGTTGATAGGATAGTAGACAATCCATTCAAGAATGTTTATGGACAGGTCTTACTGGGAGGAGAGAAGTTTATAGAGAGAATCCGGAATTTAATCAAGAACCAGCCTTTAGGTGAAGGAATTGTGGAACGAAAGAGATTTAAGGGTGTTGTGAATGTTGATGAATTGGTAAGAGCTGCATCGGATGCATTTGGAGTGAAGAAGGAAGATTTAAAGACAAGGGGTAGTCGCAATAATAAGGCAAGAAATGTCGCGATATATTTAGCAAAGCGATACTGTGGTTTGAGTAATCAGGAAATTGGAGAGATATTTGGTGGGATTCATTACTCTGCCGTCAGCAAGGTATCGAGCAGGTTAGAAGAGGAGATGAAAAGAGATAAGAGGTTAAATAGGCTAATAGAAGAAATAAAGTCACGTGTCAAGGCCTGACGCCTTTTGTTCTCACCGTCAGCAAGGTATCGAGCAGGTTAGAAGAGGAGATGAAAAAAGATAAGAGGTTAAATAGGCTAATAGAAGAAATAATGTCAAATGTCAAGGCCTGACGCCTTTTGTTCCCACGACCCGGTACCCTGACCCTCGACTTTTTCAATAGGAACTCTGCCAGTCCATAAAATACTATGCTATTACCTTCCGCCAACTTGTGATATAGTGTAATTATCAAATCTTTTCTAAGTTTGATGGAGTTCTAACAGAATATAACTTTATAAACGAATTTTAATAAAATGTTACAGAAAAGCAATAAAACTGGTGAGGTACTGCATAATCAAGAAGACAATAATGAGGAGCCTAAACAATTAAACCAAAAAAAGATCAATCTCAGCCTAAGTGCCAATTCTGATACCTACATAGACCAAAATAACGAATCTCAGATCA